>NZ_JASGBY010000020.1:0-97291 GCF_030053355.1 Pantoea sp. EA-12
GGGGCAGTTCGCGGCCGACCATGGATGGTCATCCGCGAACGGTCCGTCCGGCACGACGTGGAAGTCGAAGGTACCGCTTTAGCGGCGCGAGGACGGCCCAGAGGGGGCAGCAGAGGCGGCAGAGCCCGCACTAAAAAAACAGGCCACTAGTGCTTAACTGACGAGCATGACGCCATAAATGACAGCTCTACAAAGCCCTCGGGAGCGCATGAATGCGTACCTGAATTCATCACGATAAATCATCGCGCTACTTGTCGAAAATCGCCAGATCCTGCAAGGTAAGAGCCATTTTTTACCGCTGCTAAGGAGTTGGCATGCTGTTTACTGTTCTGCGTTTCCTCTGTCGCCTGTTATGGCGGGTAGAACTGCGCGGCGATCTCACCGCTCTGCACAAAGAAAAAGTGCTGATCACCCCCAACCACATGTCATTCCTTGATGGCGTGCTGGTGGCCCTGTTCCTGCCGATCAAACCGGTGTTCGCCGTCTATTCGTCGATCAGCGATCAGTGGTTTATGCGCCTCCTCAAGCCGATCATCGATTTTGTGCCCCTCGATCCCACCAAACCGATGTCGATCAAACATCTGGTGCGCATGATCAACGAAGGCCGTCCGGTGGTGATCTTCCCGGAAGGGCGTATCACCGTGACCGGCTCACTGATGAAAATCTACAGCGGTGCGGGCTTTGTGGCGGCGAAATCCGGCGCCACCGTGGTGCCGATGCGCATTGAGGGCGCGGAATACACGCCGTTTGGTCGCCTGGCGGGCGTGTTTAAGCGTCGCCTGTTCCCGCGCATCACCTTAAGCGTGTTGCCCGCTACCATTATTCCGATGCCAGAAGCCAAACGAGCGCGCGACCGTCGCCAACTGGCGGGTGAGCATTTACATCATGTGATGATGGAAGCGCGCATGGCGGTGCGTCCTCGTGAAACACTGTTTGAGGCGTTTCTTAATGCACGTCAGCGCTACGGCCTGACCAAGCCGTGCATCGAAGACATCAACTTCAAACCCGACAGCTATACCGGATTGCTAAAAAAGTCGCTGGGTGTGGGGCGTATCCTTGAGCGTTACAGCCAGCAGGGCGAATACGTTGGCTTGCTGCTACCGAATGCCACCGTGACGGCGGCGGCGATTCTGGGGGCCTCGCTGCGCGGGCGCATTCCGGCAATGCTCAACTACACCGCAGGCGTGAACGGCATGCGTGCAGCGCTGACCGCATCACAAGTGAAAACCGTCTTCACCTCGCGTCAGTTCCTCGAAAAGGGCAACCTGTGGCATCTGCCGCAGGGCCTCACAGAAGTGCAGTGGATCTACCTGGAAGATCTGAAAGACACCGTCACCCTCAAAGACAAGCTGTGGATTGTGGCGCACCTGCTGATGCCACGCCGTGCGCAGGTCCCGCAGCAGCCGGAAGACGCCGCGATGGTGCTGTTCACCTCGGGATCGGAAGGCAATCCCAAAGGCGTGGTGCACTCGCATAAAAGCCTGCTGGCCAACGTTGAACAGATCCGTACCGTAGCGGACTTCACCCCGCGTGACCGCTTTATGTCGGCGCTGCCGCTGTTTCATGCCTTTGGCCTGACAGTTGGCCTGTTCACGCCACTGCTGACCGGCGCACAGGTGTTTCTCTATCCGAGTCCGCTGCATTACCGCATCGTGCCGGAGCTGGTGTATGACCGTAACTGCACCGTGCTGTTTGGCACCTCGACCTTCCTCGGCAACTATGCGCGCTTTGCCAACCCGTATGATTTTGCGCGACTGCGCTACGTGGTGGCGGGCGCTGAAAAGCTGCAGGAAGGCACGCGCCAGATCTATATGGAGAAGTACGGCATTCGCATCCTTGAAGGTTATGGCGTCACCGAGTGCGCACCGGTGGTGGCAATCAACGTACCGATGGCGGCGAAAACTCACACCGTGGGGCGTATCCTGCCGGGTATGGATTCGCGCCTGATTTCGGTGCCGGGCATTGAGCAGGGCGGTCGTCTGCAACTGCGTGGGCCAAACGTGATGAACGGCTATCTGCGCGTCGAGAATCCGGGCGTACTGGAGAAGCCGGTGGCGGATAACGGCGAAGGTGAGATGGAGCCGGGTTGGTACGATACCGGCGATATCGTCAGTTTCGATGAGGGCGGTTTCTGCCAGATTCAGGGGCGCGCGAAACGCTTTGCCAAAATTGCCGGTGAGATGGTTTCGCTGGAGAGCGTCGAGCAAATTGCCCTGAAAGCCTCCGGCGAAAAACAGCATGCTGCTTCGCTGCGTCCGGATGGTCATCGTGGTGAAGCTTTGGTGCTGTTTACTACCGACATCGAACTGAACCGCGATCGGCTGCTCAAAGCCGCACGTGACATCGGCGCGCCAGAACTGGCGGTGCCGCGTGACATCCGCTTTATGAAACAGCTGCCGTTGCTCGGCAGTGGCAAACCGGACTACGTCAGCCTGAAACAGCTGGCTGAAGAGGAACAGGCATGAGCCAGGCAGTTAACCCGGATTCACCTTTGCTGTCACGTAACATGATGGCGGTGATAGTGGCGCAGTTTTTCTCTGCCTTTGGCGACAATGCGCTGCTGTTTGCCACCCTGGCGGTGCTGAAAAGCCAGCTCTATCCCGACTGGAGCCAGCCGATCTTACAGATGATGTTTGTGGCCACTTACATCGTGCTCGCGCCTTTTGTCGGCCAGATGGCAGACAGCTTTGCCAAAGGGCGCGTGATGATGTTCGCCAACAGCTTAAAGCTGCTGGGGGCACTGATTATCTGTTTTGGTTTTAACCCGTTCCTCGGCTACACACTGGTGGGCATCGGCGCGGCGTCCTATTCGCCAGCCAAATACGGCATCCTCACCGAGATCACCAGCGGTGAGCGACTGGTCAAGGCCAATGGGCTGATGGAGTCATCGACCATTGCGGCCATCCTGCTCGGATCAGTGGCGGGGGGGATTCTCGCTGACTGGAATCTGCTGGCGGCACTGATTGTGTGTGCACTCACTTACGCGCTGGCGGTTGTGGCGAATATCTTTATTCCTAAGCTGCTGGCGGCGCGACCCGGGCAAAGCTGGCACTTCGCTGCGATGCTGCGCAGCTTCGCGGATTCGGGTTTGCTGCTGTGGCGCAACGGAGAAACACGTTTTTCCCTGCTCGGCACCAGCATGTTCTGGGGGGCAGGGGTGACGCTGCGTTTTCTGCTGGTGCTGTGGGTGCCGGTGGCGCTCGGCATCACCGACAATAAAACGCCGACAACCCTCAATGCCATGGTGGCGATTGGTATCGTGATCGGTGCGGCCGCAGCGGCAAAACTGGTCACGCTGCAGACCGTGCGCCGCTGTATGCCCGCTGGGATATTAATCGGCGTGATGGTGGTGGTGTTCTCACTGCAGACCAGCCTGCTCAATGCCTACCTGGTGCTGATGGTGATTGGTGCGCTGGGCGGTTTCTTCGTGGTGCCGCTCAATGCGTTGCTGCAGGAGCGCGGCAAAGATTCTGTCGGCGCGGGTAATGCCATTGCGGTGCAGAATTTCGGTGAAAACATCGCGATGTTGGTGATGCTGGGACTGTATACCATTGCGATTAAGCTGGGCGCACCAGCCGTGGCAACCGGTATCGGTTTCGGCGCAATTTTTGCGGTGGCAATTGCGCTGCTGTGGTGGAAATCGCGGCGTTAACCGGTGCGGAATTCAACCAGGTCGCCATTAATGGCGACCCTACAGTATTGATAGCGTTTATGCGCAAACCGGGCACATGGGTAACAGGAAACGCCAGTCAGTTGTAGGGTGCGCATTTATGCGCACCTGGTCAAAAAACGCAACCAATATGCAAATAGAAATTAAGGTGCAGGGTACGTATATTGGCGATGAATCGCTTCCAGTTCCTCTAACACCTCGGCGCTCAGCGTCAGGTTGAAACTCTCCACGTTAATCTTCAGCTGTTCCATCGTCGTCGCGCCCAGCAGGGTGCTGGCGACAAACGGCTGTTGACGCACATAAGCCAGTGCCATCTGCGAAGGATCCAGATTGTGCTTTTTGGCTAATTCCACGTAAGCAGCAATCGCCTGGTTCGACTGCTCACCGCTGTAGCGGGTAAAGCGGCTGAACAGGGTGTTACGCGCGCCTGCAGGTTTTGCACCATTGAGATACTTGCCGCTTAAGGTACCAAACGCCAGGCTGGAGTAGGCCAGCAGCTCAACACCTTCATGCTGGCTGATCTCAGCCAGGCCAACCTCAAAGCTGCGGTTCAACAAGCTGTATGGGTTCTGGATGGTGACGATACGCGGTAGCTCATGCTTTTCCGCCAGTTGCAGATAGCGCATCACGCCCCAGGCGGTTTCATTTGAGACGCCAATGTAGCGGATCTTACCGGCGCGCACTTGCTCGGTCAGCGCTTCCAGCGTCTCCAGCAGAGTGACAGGCACCGAATTCTCAGTGTACTGATAACCCAGCTTGCCAAAGAAGTTGGTCTGGCGTTGCGGCCAGTGCAGCTGATAGAGATCGAGGTAATCGGTATTGAGACGTTTCAGGCTGGCATCCAAGGCTTCGCGGATGTTTTTGCGATCCAGTGCCTGATGTGGGCGGATCGACGCATCTGCGCCGCGCACCGGCCCAGCCACTTTGCTCGCCAGAATGATTTTATCGCGGCTGCCGCGCTTTTTGAGCCAGCTGCCGATGTACTGTTCCGTTAATCCCTGGGTTTCCGGGCGCGGCGGCACCGGATACATTTCAGCAGTATCAATCAGGTTGATGCCACTGCTAATCGCATAATCCAGTTGCGCGTGGGCGTCGGCTTCGCTGTTTTGCTCACCAAACGTCATGGTTCCTAATCCCAGTTGGCTGACTTCCAGCGTACTGTGGGGGATGCGGTGATAATGCATTGCCGGCTTCCTTTTTTCATTATGAAATGGAATGTTGTGTCCTCTGGGACTATAGCCTGTGAAGCAGCGCGGAAGGAAGGGGGGAAAGTTCGGGAAATCGCCTGCACAGGGGGAAAAGTTGTGCAGGCAATGGAATTTGGCACTTAACGCTCAATGATGGTGGAAACCTCGTCACCATTGATCTGCATTTCATGGCCTTGCTCATCGGTATACTGCACCAGACCAGTCTCTTTATCGATGGACGGCTTACCATCGGTCTGAATCATGCGGCCATCTTTGGTCGCCATCACGTAATTACTGCTGCAACCGCTTAACGTCAGCGCGACCAGCATCAATCCGACTGCACTTACCAACCCTTTCATTCTTATCTCCCTCAACCTACTTCAACTGCAAAAGTGTAGTAATAAATGCTTTTGCTGGCTGACGTAATCGCATCATTCCTAAAATTAAAGGGCGAGATGCGCTCGCCCTTGACAACGCTAAGCCGCGCTCTTCTTGCTGCGCATGAGGTTCAGGCACTCCACCGCCATTGAGAAGAACATGGCAAAATAAATGTAACCTTTTGGTACATGAATGCCAAAACTCTCCAGAATCAGGGTAAAGCCGACCAGGATCAGGAAGGCTAACGCCAACATTTTGACCGATGGGTGACGTTCCACAAACTCGCCGATAGTGCGCGCCGCGAACATCATCATCAATACGGCAATCACCACTGCCGCCATCATGATGAAGAGATGATCGGATAAGCCCACGGCGGTTATCACCGAATCGAGACTGAAGATGATATCCAGCAGCATGATCTGCACGATGGCACCCAAAAAGGAGTGGACGTTGGTTTTGTGCTCCCCTTCGCCGCCTTCGATGGTCTCATGGATCTCCATGCTGGATTTCCACAGCAGGAACAGACCACCAAACAGCAGAATCAAATCGCGCGCGGAAAAAGCATGATCCATCAGGGAAAACAGCGGGTTAGTCAGACGTACAACCCAAGCGATGGAGGCCAGTAAGCCAAGGCGCATCAGCATGGCACCCATTAAGCCGAGACGACGCGCTTTGTTTTGTTGATGTTTGGGGAGTTTCGCCACTACCAGAGAGAGGAAGATAATGTTGTCGATACCCAGAACCACTTCCAGAATGGTTAATGTTCCCAGTGCCAGCCAGGCATTGGGATCAGCAATCCAGTCAAACATGTGACCTTTAATCCTAATCTAAACGAATATTAAACGGCGATTATACACGTCCTGGTTCAGCCTGCACCTGCGTTGGCTGCTCGCGGTCATCCCAGTCACTTACTCATGTATGCTGCTGGGGATGCTCGCGCTTGTTGCGTGATTCGGCCTTCGGCCTCACCCTGCGGGCCAGCGCAAGCGCTGTTCAAAAGCGCCGTAAGGCACTCTTGTGCTACAGAAAGAACCCGTCGTGTCTCTGTTTCAGACAATCACAGTAAAAAATGGCGCGCCAGCAGCGGGCCGGTGAAGCTTTTCTTGAGATAAAAACCGCGTGGTAGCGTCATTATAGGCTCTCCGTGCTCACCGATAGCTTCCGTCAGCGCTTTACTATTGGCCGCCTTCGGGCGGATTTGCAGCCAGGCGCCGTGGCGTGCGGTAATACGCTCGACCTGACCGAGTACGATCATATCCATCAACTCTTCCCAGTCCTCGCGCAACTGTTGGTCTTCTTCTTCACTCGGATGCCACAGCAGCGGTGAACCGACGCGGCGTTCCGCTAACGGCAGGGCGCGATCGCCCTCAATTGGGATCCACAGGACGCGAGAAAGTTTATGGCGCACATGACAGGTTTCCCAGGTGACCCCGCTGTTGCCGGTTAGGGGGGCGACACAGACAAAGGTCGTTTCCAACGGCTTGCCCTGCGCGTCCACAGGAATGGTCTTGAGTTCGATACCCAGATGCGCGAAATCCTGTTCTGCTTTACTCCCGGCACTGGCACCGAGATGTAACTCGATAAGCATGCCGACCCAGCCTTTGTCGCGTTTCAAGTTCGCGGGCACGGGTAAACCCAGCTGTGCGGCCAGAGCCGCAAAGGTTTGGCCTGCCAGATGCTGTGCGCGTTGCAGTAATTCCACTTCATCTTGAGGCGGTGTCGGCAATAAAGCAGGGGAATTCATGGCAAAACTCATATTGGTTAAAGGATGAACAGCTTGCGTGACTGTGGGTTTTCCACATGTCTACAGATTGAATAACCGTGATAATAGCATGATTCAGCATGCTTTTTTATGGCGATTGTCCCGCAGTCTTGAGTGCTATGACAAGGTTATCCCAGTTTGTTATCGACAATGAACAGGATCTTAAACCTAGTTATCCACAGAAAAGTGGGATAAGCCCCTTCAGAACAACCCCTGTTTCGATTTACAGCCTTGACTTTAGCGATTTGAACGCTTTTTTTCCTTTATTTGACCAGGTTTAGGGCATTCTCTGTGGATAAATGCGTCGCTGGTGGATCTTTGAGCAGATGATAAAACCTCTCTGTTATTTACTCTGGATCCTTATCAATATCGAGTCGCGATTTTTTCCTATCAATATGATTAATAGCGTTTTTAGTGCTATCCATGGCTGCCTTAATGAGATTTTTCTGAAGCGGTTATTCAACTCATTCCCGTGTTCTGCACAAAGCTATCCACAGAAAAGGTGCATAAGATCGCCCTTAAAAGTGCCTGGCTGTTCATAACTTGGCTAAACTCTGTGAGTTATCCTGTTTTTATTCTGCTATCTCCCCGGATATCCAGTGGTTTACCGCCTGTAAGGAGTGTGAAACAATCAGGCTATTCAAATTTAGCTTTGAGGTAGTCCAGTGATCGATGATGATGGCTACCGCCCGAATGTTGGTATCGTAATCTGTAACAGGCAAGGACAAGTGTTATGGGCCAGGCGCTTTGGACAGCACTCCTGGCAATTTCCTCAGGGAGGCATCAATCCGGGTGAAACTGCTGAACAGGCGATGTATCGCGAACTGTTCGAAGAAGTGGGTTTACACCGCAAAGATGTTCGAATACTTGCTTCAACCCGTAACTGGTTACGTTACAAGTTGCCAAAACGTTTGGTGCGTTGGGACACAAAGCCGGTGTGTATCGGCCAGAAACAAAAGTGGTTTCTTCTGCAGTTGATGTGTAGTGACGCGGAGATCAATGTGCAGCACAGCAGCACGCCGGAATTCGACGGCTGGCGCTGGGTCAGCTTCTGGTATCCGGTGCGCCAGGTGGTCTCTTTCAAACGCGATGTTTATCGTCGGGTTATGAAAGAATTTGCGGGCGTAGTGATGTCTATGCAGGAGAGTGCGGGGCAGCGTAGTCACAACAACGCCGCCCATCGACGTAAAAGAGGATAGGCCACGCCCTTTATGCTCACTCAGTTGCGAGAAATTGTAGAAAAAGTGGCGAGTGCTCCGCGTCTGAATGAAGCACTCGACATTCTGGTAAATGAAATCTGCCTTGCGATGGAAACCGAGGTTTGCTCGGTGTATCTCGCCGATCACGACAGGCGTTGCTATTACCTGATGGCGACGCGCGGGCTTAAAAAGCCGCGCGGTCGCACCATCACGCTGGCGTTTGATGAAGGTATTGTCGGGCTGGTTGGACGTTTAGCCGAACCGATTAACCTTGCCGATGCGCAGAGCCATCCCAGCTTCAAATACATTCCCTCAGTAAAAGAAGAGCGTTATCGCTCCTTCCTCGGTGTGCCGATCATCAGCCGACGCCAGTTGCTCGGCGTGCTGGTGGTGCAACAGCGTGAACATCGCCAGTTTGATGAAAGCGAAGAGTCTTTCCTGGTCACGCTGGCGACGCAAATGGCCGGACTGCTGTCGCAATCCCAGCTGGGCCAGCTATTTGGTCAGTTCCGTCAGACGCGCGTCAAAGCGATTGCAGCGGCGCCAGGCGTGGCCGTGGCGCCGGGTTGGGTTGATGAAACCCAGCCGCTGCTCGATCAGGTCTCTGCAGCCTCCACGCTGGATGTCCAGCGCGAACGTGAAAGATTAAGCGTCGCGATGAGTGAAGCCAGCAATGAGTTTCGCCGCTTCAGTAAGCGCTTTGCTGCCAGCGTACAGAAAGAGAGTGCCGCGATCTTCGATCTCTACTCACACCTGTTAACCGATGCGCGTCTGAAAAAGGATCTCTTTGCTGAGATTGATCGCGGATCGGTCGCCGAGTGGGCGGTTAAAACGGTGATCGAGAAATTCGCTGAACAGTTTGCCAATCTGCAGGATCAATACCTGCGCGAACGTGCGGGCGATCTGCGCGTGCTCGGCCAGCGCTTGCTGTTCCATCTCGATGATACGCTGGTCGGTACCAACGCGTGGCCGGAACGCTTTGTGCTGGTCGCCGACGAACTCACCGCAACCACTCTGGCTGAGCTGCCACAAGAGCGTTTAGCGGGGGTGGTGGTGCGCGATGGTGCGGCTAACTCTCACGCGGCAATATTGACGCGCGCCATGGGTATTCCCACCGTGATGGGCGCGGATATCATCCCTGCGCATCTCAATAAACGCCTGTTAATCGTTGATGGCTATCGCGGTGAAGTGCTGATCGATCCTGAACCGGTGCTGGTGCAGGAGTATCAACGCTTAATCAGCGAAGAGAACGCGCTGAGTAAGATGGCCGAAGGCGTGGTGGAACAGCCCGGTGAGCTGAAAAGCGGCGAACGCGTGCAGGTGATGCTTAATGCGGGCCTGAGCCCAGAGCATGAACAGGCGCTGGATAGCTGGGTGGATGGCATCGGCCTCTACCGCACCGAAATTCCGTTTATGCTGCAAAACGGCTTCCCCTCTGAAGAGGAGCAGGTGGCGCAGTATCAGGGCATGTTGCAGCTGTTCTACGACAAGCCGGTGACGCTGCGTACGCTGGATATCGGCGCGGATAAACAGCTGCCGTATATGCCGATCAGTGAAGAGAATCCGTGTCTGGGCTGGCGGGGTATCCGTCTGACGCTTGACCAGCCGGAAATCTTCCTGGTGCAGGTGCGTGCGATGCTGCGCGCCAACGTGGCGTCAGGCAACCTCAGCATTTTGCTACCGATGATCAGCCACATCGATGAGATCGATGATGCGCGTCGCCTGATCGATCGTGCCGGTCGTGAAGTGGAAGAGATGCTGGGTTATGTGATCCCTAAACCGCGTATTGGCGTGATGATCGAAGTGCCATCGATGCTGTTCCTGATCCCGCATCTGGCCGATCGCGTGGACTTTGTGTCTGTGGGAACAAACGATCTCACTCAATATTTGCTCGCAGTGGATCGCAACAATACCCGCGTGGCGAATCTCTACGATCCGCTGCATCCAGCGATGCTGCGCGCATTGCAAACCATTGCTCACGAAGCTCATCAGGCCAAGCTGGAACTCTGCCTGTGTGGTGAAATGGCTGGCGATCCGATGTGTGTCGCTCTGTTGGTGGGGTTGGGTTATCACCACCTCAGCATGAACGGGAAAAACATACCGCGCGTGAAATACCTTCTGCGCCATCTCGACCATGAAGAAACGCAGAAGCTGAGCGAGCAGGGCGTGGCGGCGCACACCGCGTCAGAAGTGCGGCATCTGGTTTCCGCCTTTATGGAACGCCGTGGTTTAGGTGGTTTGATTCGCGGCGGCCGTTAACGGCGTTTACATTTCCACGCCATTTGTGAAAAGCGGCTGTGCTATCATGCGCAGCCTTTTATTGTATGACCCCTTAGCCAGACCCGTTTTCAGGGCAGAAAAATCGATGGTGAAAGATGACTAACGGCTACATTTCGTTTCCCCAATTCGATCCGGTAATTTTCTCTATCGGACCGATTTCGCTTCACTGGTACGGCTTGATGTATCTGGTGGGTTTTGTATTTGCTATGTGGCTGGCGGTGCGCCGGGCCAATAAACCTGGCAGCGGCTGGAAAAAAGAGGAAGTGGAAAACCTGCTGTATGCGGGCTTCCTCGGCGTGTTCCTCGGTGGCCGTATCGGTTACGTGCTGTTTTATAACTTGCCGTTGTTCCTCGACAATCCACTTTACCTGTTCAAAGTCTGGGATGGCGGTATGTCGTTCCATGGCGGTCTGATTGGAGTTATCGTGGTGATGCTGGTGTTTGCGCACCGCACCAAGCGTACTTTCTTCCAGGTGTCAGACTTCATTGCACCGCTGATTCCCTTTGGTTTGGGTGCCGGTCGTCTCGGTAACTTCATCAACGGTGAGCTGTGGGGCCGTGTCGATCCGAACTTCAAATTTGCCATGCTGTTCCCTGGCTCGCGTAGCGAAGACATCGCGCTGGCGGCCAACAACCCACAATATCAGCAACTGCTGAGCACCTACGGTGTGCTGCCGCGTCATCCTTCGCAGCTGTATGAGTTGTTCCTGGAAGGCATTGTCCTGTTCATCATTCTCAACCTGTTTATTCGCAAACCGCGCCCGATGGGCAGCGTCTCCGGCCTGTTCCTGATTGGCTACGGCGCATTCCGCATTATTGTTGAGTTCTTCCGCCAGCCGGATGCGCAGTTGGGCCTGTTCGAAGGCGGCATCAGCATGGGGCAGATTCTCTCTATCCCAATGATTGTGGCCGGTGTGGTTATGATGATTTGGGCGTACCGTCGTCGTCCGCAGCAACAAACTCGTGAGGTAAAATGAAACAGTATCTGGACTTAATGCAACATGTGCTGAATGAAGGCGCAGAGAAAGCCGACCGAACCGGTACCGGCACGCTGTCTATTTTCGGCCACCAGATGCGTTTCAATTTGCAGGAAGGTTTTCCGCTGGTCACCACCAAGAAGGTGCACCTGCGTTCAATCATTCATGAACTGTTGTGGTTCCTCAAAGGCGAAACCAATATTGCTTACCTGAAAGATAACAAGGTGACGATTTGGGATGAGTGGGCCGATGAGAATGGCGATCTGGGGCCGGTTTACGGTAAGCAGTGGCGCAGCTGGGGCAGTGCTTCAGGTGAAGAGATTGACCAGATCAGCAAAGTGATTGAGCAGTTAAAACGTGATCCTGATTCACGCCGCATTATTGTGTCGGCATGGAACGTGGGTGAACTGGACCAAATGGCATTGGCACCTTGCCATGCGTTCTTCCAGTTCTACGTGGCGAACGGCAAGCTCTCTTGTCAGCTGTATCAGCGCTCGTGCGATATCTTCCTCGGCCTGCCGTTCAATATCGCCAGCTATGCGCTGCTGGTGCATATGGTGGCTCAGCAGTGCGATCTGGAAGTGGGTGATTTTGTCTGGACCGGCGGCGACACGCACCTGTACAGCAACCATCTGGAGCAGGCGCAGCTGCAGCTAACGCGCGAACCACGCCCGTTACCGAAGTTGGTGATCAAGCGTAAACCTGCCTCAATCTTCGATTACAACTTCGAAGATTTCGAGATCGAAGGCTACGACCCGCATCCAGCGATTAAAGCGCCAGTGGCGGTGTAACGCTCCTGCATCAACCTGAAACCCTGCCATCGTGCAGGGTTTTTTTTATGCGTATTCTGAATCTGTCTCGCATAAATTTTTCTCTGCCTGCACCGCGCAAAACTCTCCTGTACGACGCATTCCATCCTGCCACTTTGATGCTTGTTGCCGCTCTGACTTCAACACAGAGTGAGCGCTATGAACAAATACCCGAACGCCGGTTTTACCTTGCCTGAGCTGCTCATCGTTATGGTCATCGCCGGCATACTTAGCCTTGGAGCAATGCACAGCTGGCAGCGCTGGCAGCAGCATCAACAGTTACGTGACTGCGTGCAGCAGTTACAAGGGTTCCTGACCCGGCTGCGTGCGCACGCTAACTGGCATAACAGTGATTTCACGCTGTGGTTTATCCCTGGCGGCAACGGCTGCATTGGTGTCGGTACTCAACCCTCACAGGGTTGTGCGTTACCTTCGCGTTGGTGGTTCACTCCGCCGCATAGCGGGGTGCGCATCACCGGGCTGGTGGGGGAACCGGGCTTTTACGGACGCCGCGATGTAGCGCGGCCGGGCAGCATCAATATGGAAAGTGAAGCCGGACAGTGGCGGCTGATTATTTCCGCCCGCGCTCGCATTCGCGCCTGCCAAATGGGAGACAAAGGGTGCGAATGAATCAGGAAGGCTTCAGTCTACTGGAGATGCTGATCGCCATGGCGGTAGGCGCCATTTTGATGGTCAGCGTTGGCCGTTTTTTACCTCTGCTGTTAGCGGAAAATCTGCAATTGCAGCAGCGTGTTCAACTGCAACAGGAACTACAGCAGATCGCTCACACGCTGCAGAAAGCACTCCAGCGTGCGGGTTATTGTCGCGGTCAGTGCAGCGGGCCGGCACTCTCCATTGCCAGCAACTGTGTTTTATTGCGCTGGGACGAAAACAGTAATGGGCGCTGGGAAGGGGTCGGCAGCAGTGAGAGTGACTACTACGGCTACCGCCTGCGCAATGGGCAGTTGGAAATGCAGCGCGGCGTAGAACACTGCAACGGCAGCGGTTGGGAGCGCATGACCGATCCTGAGTTTCTTTCCATCGACAAATTCCGGCTGGAGCGCCAAGGGACACGACTGATACTGCAACTGGCAGGGCGCGCAGGTAGTCAGCGTGTGCAACAGGAAAGTTGGATTGAAGGCTGGAATCTATGAATCAGCGCGGTAACAGCACATTGGGCATGGTGCTGATGCTGTTACTGCTGGGCGGGGTGACTTTGCACGCTACACGTACCCAGCTTGAAAAGGACGTGGTTCTGGTGGCCGACGAGCAGCAGCATCATAAAGATTTCTGGCAAGCACAAGCTGCACTGGAATGGGGGCTGGCGCAGAGTTGGCCTCCGGTCTCGGGCTGGCAATGTCAGACATTGCCATCGCATCGGTGGCAAAGCTGTTTACTCACCATGGAGGAGGGGAATGCACTGTTATCAGGACAAGAAGAAGGCCGTGAACTTCGGCTCTGGCAATGGGTCGCGCGGCAAAGTCACTCACTGCAGCCGCAGGCGCAAGGGAGAATCGACTACTGCCCGCTTCCAAAGCCAGAGCAATGCCAGCCGTAAGCAGCAGGGTTTTAGCCTGGCGGAAACCTTAGTGGCGATGCTATTGCTGGCAATGACCATCAGCACCTTATTGCAATACCACCGCGCCCTGGCGCTGGGTTTCAGTCAGCAATGGCAACAGCGCCAGGCATGGCGGGTTGCCGGCCAAGCCCTGCTGGGCCGTGACGTTGAAGGCTGGCAGATTCGGCGCCAGCAGCAAACTATCGCGCTGGGCTGTGTGTTGGAAAGCGTCACCGTAGTGGGTCCACAACAACGAAGTGCCAGCCTGGCGCGGCTCAATTGTCGCTGAGGTGACCTCGGCGATAGGCATCCCCGGCGATACAGGGTAGAGTGACCAGGCTGCGCTGTTTTACCTCTCACAAGGAGACTTATGTTCCGGGTTTACCACTCCAATCAGCTCGATCTGTTGAAGAATTTGGCCGGTATCTTGATTGAAAATCAACCGCTGACGGATGTGCTCGCGGCTGAGCAGGTGCTGGTGCAAAGTCCCGGCATGGCACAATGGCTTCAGATGGAGTTGGCAAACAGCTTTGGTATTGCTGCTAACATCGATTTTCCGCTGCCCGCCACGTTTATCTGGAACATGTTCGTCAAGGTGCTGCCCGGTATTCCTGAAGAGAGCGCCTTCACCAAAGCCAGCATGAGTTGGAAGCTGATGCACCGCCTACCGACGCTACTGGAGCAGGAGGCTTTTCAGCCACTGCGCCACTATCTTAGTGATGATGATGACAAACGTAAGCTGTATCAGCTCAGCGCACGCGTCGCCGACCTTTTTGACCAGTATCTGGTGTATCGCTCTGACTGGCTTAACGGTTGGGAACGCGGCGAACTGATTGAAGATTTAAGTGATGCGCAACAGTGGCAGGCACCGCTGTGGCGCGACCTGGTCGAGTTCACACAGCAGCTCGGCCAGCCGATGTGGCACCGTGCCAACCTCTACGCACGTTTTATCCAGGCACTGGAGCAGGCAGAGACGCCGCCAGCAGGCTTACCGCAACGTGTCTTTATCTGTGGCATCTCTGCGTTACCCCCGGTTTACCTTCAGGCGCTGGAAGCACTCGGACGTCATATTGATATCCATCTGCTGTTCACCAATCCCTGTCGGCACTATTGGGGCGATATCCAGGATTATGCGTTCCTGGCGAAGCTACAGAGCCGCCAGCGTCGTCGGGTGCAGTCTGAAGAGCGGCAACCGCTGTTCCGTGATCCAGAGGTGGCTCCCTCGCTGTTTAACGAGGCAGGCGAACAGCAACTGACTAACCCGCTGTTAGCGTCCTGGGGAAAATTAGGGCGCGATAACCTGTTTTTGCTCAGCCAGATGGAGTCTGCTGCCAACGATATTGATGCTTTTGTCGAGATGCCACAAGACAACCTGCTGCACAGTTTGCAGGCCGATCTGCTCAACCTTGATGACCGGGCGGTGATCGGCGTCAATGCCGATGAGTTGGGAAACAGCAGCAAAAAACGTCTGCTCGATCCTGAGGACCGTTCTGTCACCCTACAGGTGTGCCATAGCCCGCAGCGCGAAGTGGAAGTCTTGCAGGATCACTTGCTGGCGCTGATGGAGGCTGATCCCGACCTGAAACCACGCGACATCATCGTGATGGTGGCGGATATCGACAGCTATGCGCCCTTTATCCAAGCGGCCTTCGCCAGCGCACCATCCGATCGCTATCTGCCTTTTGCCATCTCCGATCGCCGTGCCAGCCAGGCACACCCCGCGATTCTGGCGTTGCTCAGCTTGTTGTCACTGCCGGAAAGTCGCTTTGCTTCTGAAGAAGTATTGGCACTGTTGGAAGTGCCCGCGCTGGCGCAGCGTTTCTCGGTGGATGAGAGCGGTCTGCGTTTGCTGCGTCGCTGGGTGATGGAATCCGGTATTCGCTGGGGACTGGATGATGCCAGCGTCGAAGCACTGGCTCTACCGGTCACCGGGCAACATACCTGGCGCTTTGGCCTGCAACGTATGCTGTTGGGCTACGCGCTGGAGAGCCGTAACGGAGACTGGCAGGGGATACTGCCGTACGACGAATCCAGCGGTTTAATTGCCGAACTCGCCGGACATCTGGCTGAATTATTGTCGCTGCTCGACGCATGGCGTAAGCGCCTGGCAGAAGAGCGCACACTATCAGCGTGGCAGACTCTGTGTCGTGAACTGATCGACAGCTTCTTTGCTGGCGATGCCGAGAGTGAGGCGGCGCTTTTGCTGGTTGAGACGCAGTGGAAGCAGATAATTGAGCAAGGCATGCAGGCGGCGTATCAGCAGCCGATTCCAGTGACGTTATTACGTGATGAGCTTCACTCGCGGCTGGATCAACAACGCATCAGCCAGCGTTTCCTGGCAGGTCCCATCAACTTCTGTACCCTGATGCCGATGCGTTCTATCCCGTTCAAAGTGGTCTGCTTGTTGGGCATGAACGATGGCGTTTATCCCCGCACACTGGCTCCTTTAGGCTTTGATTTGATGCAACAGCGGGCGCGCAAAGGCGACCGTAGCCGTCGGGATGATGACCGTTATTTGTTCCTCGAAGCGCTGATTTCCGCTCAGCAACAGCTCTATATCAGTTATATCGGGCGCGCGATTCAAGACAACACCGAGCGCTATCCCTCGGTACTGGTTACCGAGTTGGTGGATTACCTCGGGCAGAGTTTCTGTTTGCCGGGTGATGAATCCTGTGAGCCAGATGTCAGCGAGCAACGGGTGCGTGACCATTTGCAAATACTGCACAGCCGTATGCCGTTTGCCGCGGAAAATTTCCAGCCGGGGGCCTATGGCCAAAGCTTTGCCGCAGAATGGCTGCCTGCCGCCACTGGCACCGGCGTGGCGCAACCTGACTTCGTACAGCCGCTGGAGCCCATGACGCTGGAGACACTGTCTCTGGAACAACTGCTGCGCTTCTGGCGCCATCCGGTGCGCGCCTGGTTCCAGCAGCGTTTGGGCGTCGCATTTTGGATGGAAGAGAGTGAATTACCCGATAGCGAGCCGTTCGCGCCGGACAGTCTGGAGCGTTACCAAATCAATGCACAGCTACTGAATACGCTGGTTGATGGCGACGATCCCGCGCAGCTTTATGCGCGTCATCGTGCGGCCGGTAATCTCCCTTATGGCGCTTTTGGGGAACTTTTTTGGCAGAGCCAGACCGAAGAGATGCAGGAAGTGGCTGCTGAAGTCAGTGGACAGCGTCAAATGGCCGAAAGCTGGGAGATCAATCTAGCACTTAATGATGTGCAGTTGACCGGCTGGCTGACACAGGTGCAAGCTGATGGACTGCTGCGCTGGCGACCGGGCGTGCTGAACATGAATGATGGGCTGCTACTGTGGCTGGAGCATCTGGTTTATTGCGCGCTGGGTGGGACTGGGGAAAGCCGTATGTATGGCCGTAAACAGAGTCACTGGCGTTTCAAAGCGGTCAGCGCCGATCAGGCCCAATCACTGCTAAGTGATTACATCAGCGCCTGGCAAATGGGCATGACGGAGCCACTGATGTTGCTCAATAAATCGGGTGGTGCCTGGCTGGACGCCAGCTTCGACGGTAAATCACGTCAGCTTCTGGATGATGAAGCTACCCAGAAAAAGGCACTTAACAAACTGCTGCAAGCCTGGCAAGGTGGCTTCCAGGTCGAGGGAGAGGGCAGCGATCCTTATCTGCAGCGTTTGTGTCGTGCGCTGGATGACGAAGCCGTACAGGCTATCGTCACCGCCGCTCGTCAGTGGTATTTACCGGTGCGCCTCGCGCATCAAGATGATGAATAGCAATCGGGTAACGACAGCCTTTGCTGTTGTTCTCAAAATCATAAAAAAGTCTGTTTTTTCTCCGCTGGGCACACAGCCAGCGGTATAGGGTAACGAAAGGGGTTTAAATGCGGATTAACGCACGCTGGATAGGAGCGCTGCTGCTGAGCATGCTGGCGCTGAGTGCCTTTGCCGATACCGATCGCGGCTGGCAGCCCATCAATGAAACCATTCGCAAAAGCGATCACGATCCACGCAGTTATCAGGCGATTACGCTGACCAACGGCATGACAGTGCTGCTGGTGTCTGATGCCGCAGCGCCCAAATCTCTCGCGGCGATCACCCTACCGATTGGATCGCTTGACGATCCTAATCAGCAATTGGGGTTAGCGCACTACACCGAACATATGGTGTTGATGGGATCCAAGCTTTACCCACAGCCGGATAATCTGGCGGAGTTTCTGAAAAAACATGGCGGCAGCCACAACGCCAGCACCGCTTCCTATCGCACCGCATTCTATCTGGAGGTGGAGAACGATGCGTTGCAGCCTGCTGTGGATCGTCTTGCCGATGCCATTGCTGAACCCTTGCTTGATCCGGTCAATGCCGATCGCGAACGCCATGCGGTCAATGCGGAACTCACCATGGCGCGCTCGCGTGATGGTTTGCGTATGGCGCAAGTGGGAGCTGAGACCCTCAATCCGGCGCACCCAGGCTCGCGCTATTCCGGCGGTAACCTCGACACGCTGCGTGATAAACCCGACAGCAATTTGCACCAGGCTCTGACGGATTTCTATCACAGCCATTATTCCGCCAACCTGATGAAAGCGGTGATTTACAGCAACAAATCACTGCCGGAGATGGCGGATATTGCCGCCCAGACCTTTGGTCGCGTCAGCAATCATCAGGCGATCGTACCGAAGATTGAAGTGCCGGTGGTGACCGATGCGCAGAAAGGCATCATCATTCACTATGTGCCTGCCCAGCCGCGCAAGCAGCTAAAAATTGAATTCCGCATTGCTAACAACAGCGATCAGTTCCGCAGTAAAACCGACACCTTGATCAGCTACATTCTTGGCAACCGCAGTAAAAACACCCTTAACGACTGGCTGCAAAAACAGGGTCTGGCTGACGGTGTCAATGCGGGTGCTGACCCGATGACCGACCGTAACAGCGGCGTGTTTGCCATCACGGTTTCGCTAACGGATAAAGGTCTGGCGCAGCGCGATGAAGTGGTGGCTGCGGTATTCAGTTACCTTGATATGCTGCGTAACAAGGGCATTGATAAAGGCTATTTTGACGAAGTGTCACATGTGCTGGCGCTGGACTTCCGTTACCCTTCCATTACGCGTGACATGGATTACATCGAATGGCTGGTGGACACCATGCTGCGCGTGCCGATCGATCATGCGCTGGATGCTCCTTACCTGGCGGACAATTTCGACCCGGCGGCCATCAAATCTCGCCTTGATGAGATGACGCCGCAAAATGCGCGCATCTGGTACATCAGTCCTGGTGAACCGCATAACAAAGAAGCCTACTTCGTCAACGCACCTTATCAGGTGGATAAAATCAGTGCGGCACAGTTCAGCGACTGGCAGCAGCGTGGGGCGCAGATTCAGCTCTCGATGCCGACGCTCAATCCTTACATTCCATCCGATTTTTCGCTGATTCCCTCAGATGGCAAAACCTACACTCATCCGGTAGCGCTTACCGATGCTGATAGCATGCGTATTTACTGGATGCCAAGCCAGTTCTACGCCAGCGAACCGAAAGCGGCGATTACGCTGGCGCTGCGTAACAAGGCCGCTATCAGCGATGCGCGCCAGCAGGTGCTGTTTGGTCTGAATGATTATCTCTCCAGCGTGGCGTTGGACGAGTTGAATTCGCAGGCTTCCGTCAGCGGCATCAGCTTCTCGACGGGCGAGGATGACGGCATTGTGTTCAATGCCAGCGGCTTTACCCAGCGCTTACCGGAATTGCTGAAAAAACTGGTTGAGGGGTATGCCACTTTCCAACCGGATGCACAGCAGTTGGAGCAGGCTAAATCCTGGTATCTGGATCGACTGGAAGCCGCAGAGAAGGGCAAAGCGTTTGAGCAGGCGATACAGCCGATGCAGATGTTATCGCAACTGCCGTACACCCAGCGAGAGACGCGCCGTAAGCTGGTGAAAGACCTCACGCTGAAAGATGTCACCGATTATCGTGATGCTCTGTTACGCCAGGCTACGCCAGAAATGATGGTGGTGGGGAACCTGTCAGCCGATCGGGTTAAGCAACTGGGCGCTGATTTGCAGCAGCAGTTGCACAGTGATGGCAAGGGTTACTGGCACAGCAATTACGTGGCGATCGACAAAGCCATGAAGGCGAATCTGCAAACCGCCGGTAGCAGCACCGATTCGGCGCTGGCAGCACTCTACGTCCCGCTCGGCTATGACGAGTACCAAAGCATGGCCAACAGCACCATGCTGAGCCAGATTGTGCAGCCGTGGTTCTACAACCAGTTACGCACCCAGGAACAGCTGGGCTATGCGGTATTCTCCTATCAAATGCCGATTGGCCGCCAGTGGGGGATTGGTTTCCTGCTGCAGAGTAACAGTAAGCAACCGGCTTATCTGATGCAGCGTTTCGAGGCGTTCTATCCGCAGGCAGAACAACGCTTGCGTGACATGAAACCGGAAGATTTCGCTCAATATCAGCAGGCATTAATCAATGATTTGAAACAGCGCCCACAAACGCTGGATGAAGAAGCCAACCGCTATAACCGCGATTTCAATCGTCAGAATTTTGCCTTTGATACGCGAGAGAAAGCCATTGAGCAAATTCAGAAACTCACGCCTGCAGGGTTGGCTGATTTCTTCCACAAGGCGGTGATAGCCCAGCAAGGTATGGCGATGGTGTCACAAATCGGCGGCAGCCACGATGGCGCAACCAAAGATGATTATGCGCCACTGCCCGGCTTCACCACCTGGGATCAGGTTGAGAAATTACAGCAATCCTTGCCGGTTAAGAGTGATGCGCAATGAGTCAGCTGCAACTACCCGAATCGCTTAATCCGCTGACGCTGCCTTTACGCGGTGAACGGCTGATTGAGGCTTCTGCTGGCACCGGAAAAACCTTCACCATCGGGCTGCTCTATCTGCGTTTATTGCTGGGGCTGGGCGGGGCGAATGCTTATTCCCGACCGCTATCAGTGGAAGAGATTCTGGTGGTGACTTTCACTGAGGCTGCCACTGCGGAACTGCGTGGACGTATACGCGCCAACATTCATGAATTGCGGCTGGCCTGTATTCGCGGTGCCAGCAGCAATCCCATGCTGATGCAGTTGTTGCACGAAATTCCACAGCCAGCGGATGCCGCCTCATTGCTGTTGGCCGCCGAACGCCAGATGGATGAGGCGGCCATCTTTACTATCCACGGCTTCTGCCAGCGCATGCTCAATCTCAATGCCTTTGAGTCTGGCATGCTGTTTGAACAGCAACTGATCGAAGATGAACATCAACTGTTGCGGCAGGCTACTGCCGATTTCTGGCGTCGCCATTGCTACCCGCTGACGCTGGATATCGCCCGGGTAATTGTCAGTGAATGGAATGGACCAGAGCAACTGCTGGCGACGTTACGCCCGTGGTTGCAGGGCGAATCCCCCAGCCTGCGGCAACCGCCGGGTGACGCGGAAACCATCACCTCTCGCCATCAGGAAAATCTGGCGCGTATTGAAGCGATGAAAGCGCAGTGGTGCGCGGTGGGCGATGAGGTACTGACGATCGTCGGCCAGTCGGATGTGGATAAGCGCAGCTACAGCAGTAAAAATCTGCCGGTCTGGGTAAATAAAGTCAGCTTCTGGGCGCAGAGTGAAACCTGCGATTATCAGGTGCCTGCTGAACTGGCGCGCTTTGCACAACAGGTGCTTGATGAGAAAACCAAAAAGGGCAATCCACCGCAGCATACGCTGTTCTCAAGTATTGAGACGTTCCTCTCGCAGCCCGTTTCACTGCGCGATGTGGTGATTGCCCGGGCGCTAGTCGAAGTGCGCGCGGCAGTGCGCAAAGAGAAGCGGCAACAAGCGCTACTCGGCTTTGATGACCTGCTAAGCCGACTGGATGATGCGCTACAACAGCCCGGTGGTGAGCAGCTGGCACAAGCGATCCGCCAGCGTTATCCGGTGGCGTTGATTGATGAATTTCAGGATACCGATCCCCTGCAATACCGTATTTTCCGCACACTCTATATTCAGCAGCCGGAACATGCGTTATTGCTGATTGGCGACCCTAAACAGGCGATCTACGCGTTTCGTGGTGCGGATATTTTTACCTATATTCGCGCGCGCAGTGAAGTCAGCGCCCACTACACGCTCGATACCAACTGGCGCTCTTCCCCTACGATGGTGGAAAGCGTCAATCAGCTGTTTGCACGACTTGATTCTCCCTTCCTGTTTGAGGCAATTCCGTTTCTGCCGGTGCAGTTTGCGCCGCCGAACCAAACACTTTCACTCAGTATCGACCAACAGGAGCAGGCAGCCTTGCGCCTCTGGCTGCAACCGGGTGAGGGATGCAGCGTAGGTGATTACCAGCAAGCGATGGCGCGGCAATGCGCCGCCGACATCAGCCGCTGGTTGCAGGCAGGGCAGCAACAGCGCGCCATGCTGGGTAAGGCCCCGGCGCAGCGTGCGGTACAGGCATCCGATATCACGGTTTTGGTGCGCAGTCGCAACGAAGCCAACCTGATTCGTGAAGCACTGAATCAGCTGGGGATTCCCTCGGTATACCTCTCAAACCGTGACAGTGTTTACACCACGCCAGAGGCGCGCGAGCTGTTATGGTTGCTCCAGGCGGTGCTGGCACCGGAACAGGAGCGAATGCTGCGTACGGCGCTGGCTACCTCGCTGTTTGCGTTTGATGCGGCACAGCTGGACAGGTTGGATCAGGATGCGCGCGGCTGGGATACGCTGGTGGAGACTTTCGCACGTTGGCAGCTGTTGTGGCAGCAGCGGGGCGTGTTGCCGATGCTGCGCCAGCTGATGCTGGAACGCCAGTTGGCGGAAAACCTGTTGGCCTCGGAAAACGGTGAGCGCCGTCTGACAGACCTGTTGCATCTGGGCGAGCTATTGCAGGAGGCTGCCGCGCAACTCG
This sequence comes from Pantoea sp. EA-12, assembly GCF_030053355.1. Lineage (NCBI taxonomy): Bacteria > Pseudomonadati > Pseudomonadota > Gammaproteobacteria > Enterobacterales > Erwiniaceae > Pantoea > Pantoea sp. EA-12. Next base: position 22,680 of record NZ_JASGBY010000020.1, read on the forward strand.
ACAGCCCCCATGCGCTGGTGCGTTATCTGGCGCAGCAGATCGACAGCCCGGACAGCCAGTCATCCAGCCAGCAACTTCGTCTGGAGAGCGATCGCCATCTGGTGCAAATTGTCACCATTCATAAATCGAAAGGGCTGCAGTATCCATTAGTGTGGCTGCCTTTTGCCGCCGGTTTCCGCGAAGCCGATACCGCGCTTTATCACGATCGTGAAAATTTCGCAGCGGTGCTGGATCTGCAAGCTGATGATGAAAGCCTGGCGCTTGCCGAACAGGAACGCTTAGCGGAAGATTTGCGCTTGCTGTATGTGGCGCTGACGCGCTCGGTGTATCACTGCAGCGTGGGCGTTGCGCCACTGTTTCGCGGTACACGCAAGAAAGAGGGCGCGAGCGATCTACACAAAAGTGCACTGGGATACCTGTTACAACGCGGTGAGGCGGCGACAGCCGAGCAACTGGCTGTGCTGCTGAGTGAGATGAACGCAGCGGGCACTGAAGTGGTGTCAGTACAAGATGACGATGCCGAACGCTGGCAGGAAGCCGTCACCGCGGAAGGCCAGCTAACGGCACGCTCAGTCACGCGTCCATTGGTTGAATCCTGGCGTGTGACCAGCTACTCCGGTTTGCAGCAGCATGGTAACCAACGGCTGCTTGATGTCATGCCGAGCTTTGATATTGAGGCGGCTGGCGAAGACCTTCAGGAAGATGACAGCGAAACCACACTGACGCCGCATCATTTTCCACGCGGTGCGGCGCCGGGAACCTTCCTGCACGAATTGTTTGAATCGCTGGATTTCCCGCAGCCCCCCACCGCTGAAAAGCTGGAGCAACATCTGCAGCAAAATGGTTATCCGCTGCACTGGCAGCCAATGCTCAGCGACTGGATCGCGCGGGTGGTGAGTACGCCACTTAACGTGCAGGGCATTAAACTTGCCGAGGTGCATGCCAGCGATTGTTTAGTGGAGATGGGTTTCTATTTGCCGATTGATGGCCTGCTGACGGCGGAAGCGCTGGATAGCTTGATTCGTCAGGATACCTTGTCATCAAATGCGCCATCGCTCGAATTTCGCCAGGTGCAGGGCATGCTGAAGGGCTTTATCGATCTGGTGTTCCGCTGGCAGGGCAAATATTACCTGCTGGATTACAAATCCAACTGGCTGGGCGACAGCCGTGAAGCTTACACGCCGGAAGCGATGAAACAGGCGATGATCGACCACCGCTACGACTTGCAGTACCAACTCTATACGCTGGCGTTGCATCGCTATCTTAAACATCGCCTGACGGATTACGATTATGATCAGCACTTTGGCGGCGTGTTTTACCTGTTCTTGCGTGGGCTGGATGGCAGTTCGCCTGACAATGGCGTATTCCACACTCGCCCGACTCAGGAATTTGTTTCACAGTTAGATAGCCTGTTTCGCGGGCCAGGAGCCACAGTATGAGCGGCATGACAGCACTGCTTGCGCAGGCGGCTGAGCTGCGCTTATTGCGCCCGCTGGATATCCAGTTTGCACTGCTTTTAGCCGACGACAGCCAACCGGCACGGCTGTTGGCCGCCGCTTGCCTCAGCGCGGAAGCGGGGGAAGGGCATGTCTGTTTACCGCTGTCTCAGCTGAGCCAAGAGAGCGTGTTTAAGGGGCGCCACGCGGAGTTGGCTCAGGCTATTTGGCTGGCGGCGGGGGAGCCACAGGATTGGCCATCGACCCTGGCAAACTGGTCTGCACTGAGCAGCAGCGAGCAGGCAGCGCCGATAGTGCTTTGTGATGATCGTCTTTATCTGCATCGATTCTGGCACAACGAGGGGCAGGTCGCCCGCTTCTTCCAGGCACAGTCAGCACCGCAGCCATTCGCTAACGAAAGGGTGCGTGAGGTGCTGGATAGCCTGTTTGGTACCCAGCCGGATGACTGGCAAAAAATCGCCGCCGCAGTGGCCCTCACGCAGAAAACCGCGGTGATATCGGGTGGACCGGGCACGGGGAAAACCACCACCGTGGCAAAACTGCTGGCGGCGCTGATTCGCTTGAGTGACGGGGCGTTGCGTATTCAGCTTGCAGCCCCCACAGGCAAAGCGGCAGCGCGGCTTACCGAATCGCTCGGCAAAGCGCTGCAGAAGCTGCCGGTCAGTGAGGCTGAGCGCCAGCGCTTTCCCGCTGAAGCCACGACCTTACACCGTTTGCTAGGTGCGCAGCCTGAGACACAACGCTTACGCTATCACGCGGGCAATCTGCTGCATCTGGATGTGCTGGTGGTGGATGAGGCCTCAATGGTCGATCTTGGCATGATGGCCAATCTGATTGCCGCATTACCGCCGCAGGCGCGCGTCATTTTCCTTGGCGACCGTGACCAGCTTGCCTCGGTAGAAGCGGGTGCGGTACTGGGGGATATTTGTCGTTGTGCGGAAGCGGGTTACAGCACGGCGCGTGCGGCTCAGCTGCATGCCTTAACCGGCTGTGAGGTTGACGGCAATGATGACAGCCGCGCGCCAGCGGTGCGTGACGCAATTTGTTTGCTGCGTAAAAGCTACCGTTTCGATGCGCATTCGGGAATAGGTCAACTGGCGGCCGCAGTGAATGCCGGTGAGCCTAAAGCCGTTGAAGCGGCATTTCAGGCTGGCTTTAGCGATATTGCTCGCCAGCCGCTGAATGACGGTGAAGCCTATCAGGCGATGCTGTCGGAAATCGCTGAGGGGTATCGGCCGTTTCTGCGGTTGGTCAGTCAGCGCGCGCAACCGAGCGAGATACTGGCGGCATTCGGACGTTATCAACTGCTGTGTGCCCTGCGCGAAGGTCCGTTTGGTGTGCAGGGGTTGAATCAGCGTATTGAACAGAAGTTGCTGCAGATGCAGTTGATTCGTCGACCCACCGGCGGCAGCCGCTGGTATCAGGGGCGCCCGGTGATGGTGACGCGCAACGACAATGCCCTTGGGTTGTTCAATGGCGATATCGGCATCACGCTGTTCGATGACGAGGGGCTGCTCAAAGTGTTCTTCCCCTTGCCCGATGGCAGTATCAAAGCCGTTCAGCCGAGCCGCTTGCCTGCGCATGACACCGCGTGGGCGATGACAGTGCATAAGTCACAGGGTTCGGAGTTTGACCACACGGCCTTAGTGATGCCCGCTCAGTTCTTGCCGGTGCTGACGTGCGAATTGATCTATACCGCAATTACCCGCGCCCGCAAGCATCTGACGTTATACAGCGATGACGGCGTATTCCGTCGGGCGGTGCAGTTGCGTACTCAGCGCCGCAGTGGATTGCTGGAGAGGTTAGGTGGGGAATAGGGAGGGGTCGGCAAAAATGCCGACCTTACATACCCGGGTTCATTTTTGTAGAGTGCGCATTGATGCGCACTGAACATTCACGCGATGCGTTGATTAACCCAAATCCGCCATCAGCACTTTTGAACGGCGCTGATAGTTATACATCTGCTTCTTGCTCTCGGGCAGAGACTCAATATCCACCGGCGTAAAGCCGCGTTCCTGGAACCAGTGAATACTGCGTGTGGTGAGCACGAACAACTTCTTCAGCCCCATCTGACGCGCTTGCAGTGCCACGCGCTCAAGCAACAGCTCGCCGCGTGAAGAGCTGCGATAGTCAGGATGTACCGCCACACAGGCCATTTCACCAATCTGCTCATCCGGGAACGGATAGAGAGCCGCACAAGCGATAGTCAGGTTATCACGCTGAATAATGGTGAATTTGTCGATCTCCATCTCCAACTGCTCGCGTGAACGCCGCACCAAAATGCCTTGCTGCTCCAGTGGGCGAATCAACTCCAGAATGCCGCCGATATCATTGATGGTCGCACGTCGAATCTGCTCAGCGGACTCCATTACAATCTGCGTACCGATACCGTCACGTGAGAATAACTCTTGCAGCAGAGCACCGTCTTCCTGATAGCTGATCAGGTGGCTGCGACGAACGCCGCTGCGGCAGGCTTTGACAGCGCCGCGCAGGAAACGCACGGTGCCAGACAGGAAATCACCGTCACTTTCCATCTCATCGATACGCGCTTGCGCTTCATTCGGGAACAGTTCGGAAATGATGGTGCCTTCACGGTTGGTGACACCCTGCTCGGAGCAAAAGCCTATCATTTTCTCGGCTTTGAGTTTGATAGCTAACTGGGTTGCAACTTCTTCCGAGGTGAGGTTAAAGCTCTCACCGGTAACGGAGACCGCGACTGGACCGAGCAACACAATGGCGTCGTTGTCCAACTGACGGTGGATTGCTTCTTCATCAATACGACGAATACGACCACTGTGGCAGTAATCGACACCATCATCGACGCCCAACGGCTGCGCGATAATAAAGTTGCCGCTGACCACGTTGATATGAGCACCCTGCAGCGGAGTGTTGTTCAGGCTCATCGACAGGCGAGCCGTGATATCCAGCTGTAAACGCCCGGCAGCCTGTTTCACCAGCTCCAGTGATTGCGCATCGGTGACACGAGTATGTTTGTGATAAATCGGTTCCAGCTGCTGCTGTGCCATGCTGGCATCAATCTGCGGTCGGGCACCATAGACAACCACCAGGCGAATGCCGAGACTATGCAACAGGCCAATGTCATTAACGATACTGGAAAAGTTCTCATGCTCGATGGCCTCGCCACCCAGCATAATGACAAAGGTCTTGTCACGATGGGTATTTATATAGGGAACGGTATGGCGAAAACCCTGAACCAGTTCAGTACTACGTTCCTTCACGGCAAACCCTCTGTGAATGTTTATTCGAAATTTCTGTATTTTTATGCTCTTTTGCCTGCTATTGCAAGCGCCGGGCCTGACGTTACTTTACGATTTTCCTGATGCAACCCTCGCTAACAGCCTGCATTATCTGGTTTTTCTGGCAAAACATGACACGGATAGCCCAACAAAGTTTTCGCCTTCCCATCGTCAATTGACGATATTTTAGACACTACACAGCAGTTGGAGCGGCATGTCTGAAGCTTTCACACGACGACGATTATTACAGGGCGCAGGCGCGCTATTTCTTTTAAGCGTGACGCGTACCGGCCTTGCGGCCAGCCAGCATATTGTGGCGGTGCGTATTTGGCCTTCCTCGACTTACTCCCGCGTGACGCTGGAGTCGAATGTTCCGCTTAAGTATAAACAGTTCACTTTAAGCAACCCCGATCGCCTGGTGATTGACATTGATAACCTGCATATCAATCCGGTCCTGAAAGGGGTGGATAAGCAAGTGCGCGTTGACGATCCCTATATCAAAAATGCCCGTGTCGGTCAGTTTGATGCCAACACGGTGCGCGTGGTGCTGGAACTCAAGCGTAACGTCGCACCGAAGATCTTCACGCTGGCACCGGTGGCCGGTATTAAGCACCGCTTAGTGGTTGATCTCTACCCCAGCCAGTCGTCGACGGAAGAGGATCCGCTACTGGCGTTACTGAACGATTACAACCAGGGTGAACTCGATCGCGACCAGCCAGCGCAGGCTCCGTTACCGGGTAAAGCGGGGCGCGACCGTCCGATCATTATCATGATTGACCCAGGACACGGTGGGGAAGATCCCGGCGCGCATGGTAAATACAAGACGCGGGAAAAAGATATCGTGTTGAAGATTGGTCGATATCTTAAGGCGCTGATCGATAAAGAACGCAATATGAAAGCCTACATGACACGCAACGAGGATGTGTTTATTCCCTTGCGGGTACGCGTGGCGAAGGCGCGTAAGCAGCGCGCCGACTTGTTTGTGTCGATACACGCAGATGCCTTCACCAGCCGCGCGGCCCGAGGCTCCTCAGTGTTTGCTCTTTCCACCAGTGGGGCAACCTCCACGGCGGCGCGCTACCTGGCACAAACCCAGAACGAATCGGACTTGATCGGCGGTGTAAGCATGAGCGGCGATCGCTATCTCGACCACACCATGTTCGATATGGTGCAGCGGCAGACCATCAGCGACAGCCTGAAGTTTGGCAAAGAAGTGCTGTCACGTATGGGGCACATCAATCACCTGCATAAACGCACGGTTGATCAGGCTGGCTTTGCGGTGCTGAAAGCGCCGGACATCCCCTCAATTTTGGTGGAAACGGCCTTTATCAGTAACGTGGAGGAGGAGCGTAAATTGCGCACAGCACGTTATCAGCATCAGGTCGCTGAGGCGATTTTGCATGGTATTAAGGCGTACTTCGAGAAAGGGGCGGTGCTGGCACGTCGCTGATATACCCTTCATACTTCAAGTTTCAGGTGCGTTGGCTACGTGCATTCACCTCAGTCACTTACTTCAGTAAGCTCCTGAGGATTCATGCACTTGCCGCCTTCCTGAAACTCGAATTATTTTGGGTATAAAAGGGCGGTGGCAATGCCGCTTTATTTTGGCCAAACGCCAAAAACAAAAAAACACCCGTTAAGGTGCTTATCTGTAATTGGTTGCGGGGGCCGGATTCGAACCGACGACCTTCGGGTTATGAGCCCGACGAGCTACCAGGCTGCTCCACCCCGCGTCCGTCTGCCGCGTTACACGACTTTCAAATTGTCTCTTCACTTAAGAAGAATTGGTTGCGGGGGCCGGATTCGAACCGACGACCTTCGGGTTATGAGCCCGACGAGCTACCAGGCTGCTCCACCCCGCGTCCGTCTGACGCGTTACACGACTTTCAAATTGTCTCTTCACTTAAGAAGAATTGGTTGCGGGGGCCGGATTCGAACCGACGACCTTCGGGTTATGAGCCCGACGAGCTACCAGGCTGCTCCACCCCGCGTCCGTGGATGCGCACTATACTCCTGGCACGCGGCGATGCAACCTCTTTTTGCCATAAGGCCCTAAATTTACAGCCAGTTGATGAATAAAAACGCCATTGGGCGATTAATTGTACAGATGTGAGCGCGGTAGCCTGTGGCGGATTTCATTCTTTCCGTCCGTTTGCTATCGTCGCGGGGCCAACAAGCGATAAAAAGAGAAAGTGATGAAAGGACATTGGGCGAAGTATGCACTGACTGGCGCGTTTCTCGCGCTGTTAGCAGGTTGTAGTTCTAAACCGACCGATCGGGGTCAGCAATATATAGATGGCAAGCTGGAGCAGCCGCTCGGGCTGGTCAATGAACCCAATGCCAAAGGGCGCCCGGTCAACGGCAGAGACTTTGGCGTGCAGATTCAGCAGATTCAGAGCGCATCATCAGGTCTCTACAGCCGCAATACCGGAACCTATAGCGCGATTCAAAACTGGCTGCTTTCCGGTGCCGACACCCGTCAGCTCAGCCAGTTCGGTTTAAATGCCTATCAAATGGAAGGCACCGATAATTATGGCAACGTGCAGTTCACCGGTTACTACACGCCGGTGGTAGAAGCGCGTTATACCCGTCAGGGCGAATTCCAGTATCCGATTTATCGTATGCCGCCGCGTCCGCGTGGGCAGAAATTGCCAAGCCGCGCTTCTATATATAGTGGAGCACTTGATGAGCGCTATGTGATTGCCTGGAGCAACTCGCTGATCGATAACTTCATGATGGATGTGCAGGGCAGCGGCTACGTCGATTTCGGCGACGGTCGTCCACTGCGTTTCTTTGGCTACGGCGGCAAAAATGGCTGGGCGTATCATAGCGTGGGTAAAGAGCTGATCGATCGCGGTGAAGTGAAGCGTGAAGATATGTCGATGCAGGCGATTCGCCAGTGGGCGCAGGAGCACTCTCCTGAGGAGGTGCGTAATGTGCTGGAAACCAACCAATCCTTCGTGTTCTTCAAGCCAGAAGATTACGTGCCGGTGCGTGGAGCCAGTGCGGTACCACTGATTGCTAAAGCGTCGGTGGCATCGGATCGTTCACTGATCCCGGCAGGTACCGCACTGTTGGCGGAAGTGCCGCAGTTGAACGAGAAAGGCAAGTTCAATGGCAAATATGAAATGCGCCTGATGGTGGCGCTGGATGTGGGCGGGGCGATCAAAGGCCAGCACTTCGATATCTATCAGGGTGTGGGGCCTGATGCCGCGCACCTTGCCGGTTTTTATAACCACTATGGCCGTGTCTGGGTGTTAAAAGCTGCGCCTGGTGCAGGGCAGCCGCTGTTTAGCAATCCGCAGAATGGCAATAATGGTTCACTGATTATCGGTGCAAATTGATATTGTTGCGTTCGGTGAATCTGCCGAAAAGTGGAGCATAAATGTTTTGGTCGCCATAACTCGCGACCCTTCATGTTCCATGATTTTTTTGTAAGGTGCGCATTTATGCGCACCACAGTACCGTCATTGTTTTGTAGGTTGTGCAATCCTGCGCACCGCAATTAAAGGTTTGATATGAAAGTAGTCAGCGACGCCTGGCGGCAGCGTTTTGGTGGCACGGGACGTTTGTACGGGCAGGATGCACTGCAGCGTTTTGCCGATGCCCATTTCTGCGTTATTGGCATTGGCGGCGTCGGGTCGTGGTCGGCTGAAGCGCTGGCACGCACGGGCATTGGTAAAATCACCCTGATCGATATGGACGATGTCTGTATCACCAACACTAATCGTCAGATCCATGCGCTGCAGGGTAAAGTTGGGCAGGCAAAAACCGAAGTGATGGCCGAGCGTATCCGTGCGATCAATCCTGAATGCGAAGTGATCTGCATTGACGATTTCATCACGCCTGATAATACCGCTGAACTGTTGTCGGCTGGTTTCGACTATGTAATCGATGCCATCGACAGCATTCGTCCCAAAGCCGCGCTGATTGCGTGGTGTCGTCGCAATAAAATCCCGTTCATCACCACGGGTGGGGCGGGCGGTCAAATCGATCCTACTCAGATCCAGGTCAGCGATCTGGCGAAAACCATCCAGGATCCTTTAGCGGCGAAGCTGCGCGAGCGGCTAAAAAGCGACTTCAAGATTGTGAAGAACAGCAAGGGCAAGTTAGGGATAGATTGCGTCTTCTCGACCGAGGCATTGGTGTATCCGCAGCTGGATGGCAGCGTCTGTACCTCGAAAAGCACGGCGGAAGGTCCAAAACGCATGGATTGTACGGCGGGATTTGGTGCGGCGACGATGGTAACCGCGACCTTTGGTTTTATTGCCGTTTCACATGCGCTGAAAAAATTCCTCGCCCGGGCGGCGCGTCAGGCAACCTGATGCGCGCGTGCGGCACGCAGAACGGCGTCCGCCAGCGCTTGTAAACCGCTGCTGCGTGAGGCACTGAGCTGCGCGCGCAGGCCTAAAGTATCAAACAACGCCAGCGGATCCTGTGCTAACAGGTCCGCTGGCGTTTTGCCCTCCACTGCGGTCAGCAGAACGGCTAACAAACCGCGCACGATACGGCCTTCACTGTCACCATAAAAGTGCAGCGTGCCGTTGGGCAGCAGCTGGCTGCTGAGCCACACGCGGTTTTCACATCCACTGAGTTCAATCTCGGCGGTTTTCACCTCTTCCGGCAGCGCGGGCAGCTGGCGGCTGAGTTGAATCAACTGACGGTAGCGGTCTTCCCACTGGTGAAAATGAGAAAATTTTTCGGTCAGGCTGGTTGCGGTAATCACGTCGCCAAAAGGATGTGAGCCAGTCAGGGTTGTCATAGCGTTATTCACTCAGCAATTCCACGGTATGAAGCATAGCGCGCACCAGCGCATCCACGTCCTGCAAATTATTATAGGGGGCAAAGGAGACGCGTAATGTGCCGCTGACACCCAGCGCGGTCATTAAGGGTTGCGCACAATGCTGTCCTGCACGCAGCGCGATGCCCTGTTCCGCCAACAGCGTCACAATATCGCTGTGATGGATGCCCTCAATATCAAACGACAGCAGGCTGGCATGACCACAACGGAAACTGCGGAAACCGGGGATCTCGCTCAACTGCTCTTCAGCCAGACTGGCAAGCTGCTGGCTCCACATCTCGGCCTTCTCCGCGTGATGCTGAGAAAGCCACTCTAACGCTGCACTCAGTCCGACAACGCCGGCAACATTGGGTGTACCTGCCTCAAAGCGCCAGGGGACAGGTTGTGGGGTGAAGCCATTGAAGTCGACCTGAGTTAACATCTTGCCGCCACCTTGCCAGGCATCCATCTCTTCCAACAGCTCAGCTTTGCCGTACAGCACGCCAATACCCATCGGGCCGTAAAGCTTGTGTGCGGAAAAGGCGTAGAAGTCGATATCCAGTGCTTGTACATCTGGCGGGGTGTGCACCACGCCCTGTGCACCATCCACCATCACTTTTGCGCCAACGGCATGCGCCAAAGAAATGGCCTTCAACAAATCTGGGCAGCCGCCGGTCACGTTCGACATCTGCCCAATGGCCAGGAGTTTGGTGCGTGGGTTAAGTAGCTCGGGCAGCAGAGTAATGTCCGGGAGACGATCTTCGCCAATCGGCCACTTCACCACTCTTGCCCCTTTGGCTTGCGCCAGCATTAACCACGGTACCAGGTTCGCGTGATGCTCAGCTTCACTCACGACTATTTCATCACCCGGTTGCAGGCGGGGAGCCAGCCAGCTGTTGGCCACCAGATTAATGGCTTCTGTGGTGCCACGCGTCCAGACAATCTGGCGATCGTCGGCGGCATGGATCCAGCGGGCCACCAGGCCACGTGCGTGTTCATACTGTTCTGTCAGCAGGCGAGCCGCTTTAAACTGGCTACGATGTACGGTGCCTGCACTGAGCGAATAGAACTGCGAGGTGGCGTCAATCACCGCTTGTGGCTTCAGGGCGGTCGCGGCGCTGTCGAGATAGACACCGGCATCACTCAGCGCGGGAAACTGCTGGCGAAAGGCGGATGGAGAAAAAATGGTCATACTCAGCCCACTGTATTGAATGTTAGGACCAGGCTGAAAGCCGGCCTGTTACCTGGCAAAGCTGGAAAAGCGCGTTATGCTAATTATTGCAAGGTTTGAACCGAAACCCGCATAAAGAATTGACCTTAACCAGTCGATTTCACTTTGGCGCCTGTGGTCAGCGCGCGGGTGGTTTAATGCAATCAATCTGCAAGGAGATAGAAGATGAAAAAACTTACCGCAGTGCTGGCCGTGTGTACTTTGGCCTTTACCCTGGCTGCCTGTTCCAGCAATTATGTCATGCATACCAACGATGGTCGCACCATTGTAGCGGACGGGAAACCGAAAGTTGACGATGAAACCGGTATGATTAGCTATAAAGATGCCAATGGCAATGAGCAGCAGATCAATCGTACGGATGTGAAAGAAATGGTTGAGATGGGTCAGTAAGCTTCAGATAAAAAAAAGCACCGCAATTTGCGGTGCTACTTAAAATCACTTGGACAGACAGGGTAAATCTACAGGAATTAAAAGCTTGATCTGCAATCGTCAGATCAAAATGCAAACACAACATCACGACCACAAGCCAAAAGCTCTCCAAAAGTCTGCGATCTCTCGCACGTTTCCAGAAATCTTTTCGTTCCGGCTCAGGAAGTGCGGGAACTATAGGTATTTGCTGGAGCTTCCTCAACGGACAAATTATAATGTCTCGGATTAAAAAAACTAATACGTAGCGACTTTGTATAAGTTGGACTATTACCTTGTAAATCCGTAGACGGAAAACCATGTCAAAACGCCTTCCCCCGCTCAATGCCCTACGTGTTTTCGACGCAGCGGCCCGCCATCTGAGCTTCACTAAAGCGGCTGAAGAGCTGTTTGTTACCCAGGCAGCTGTCAGTCATCAGATTAAATCTCTGGAAGATTTCCTCGGTCTAAAGCTATTTCGGCGGAGGAATCGTTCGCTTTTACTGACTGAAGATGGGCAAAGCTACTATCTGGATATCAAAGAGATTTTCTCTGCCATCAATGATGCCACGCGCAAGCTTCAGGCGCGCAGTGCGAAGGGGGCGTTGACCGTCAGCCTGCTGCCCAGTTTTGCAATTCAGTGGCTGGTTCCACGTCTTTCAAGCTTTAATATGGCTTATCCGGGCATTGATGTACGTATTCAGGCTGTGGACCGGGATGAAGAGAAACTGGCCGACGATGTCGACGTCGCTATTTTCTATGGTCGTGGCAACTGGCCGGGACTGCGGGTAGAAAAACTGTATGCCGAATATTTGTTGCCGGTCTGTTCCCCAATGCTGCTGACGGGGGAACATCCGCTTAAAACTCCCGCAGATTTGGCGCATTTTACGCTGCTGCATGATGCCTCACGCCGTGACTGGCAATCCTACATTCGCCAGCTAGGCTTGCAGCACATCAATGTGCAGCAGGGCCCGATTTTCAGCCACAGCGCCATGGTGTTGCAGGCGGCGATCCACGGTCAGGGCGTGGCGCTGGCCAACAACGTGATGGCGCAGAGTGAGATTGAGGCTGGGCGTTTGGTCTGCCCATTTAATGACGTGTTAGTGAGTAAAAACGCTTTTTATCTGGTTTGTCATGACAGTCAGGCAGAACTGGGTAAAATAGCCGCCTTTCGTCAGTGGATTCTGGAAAAAGCGGCCCATGAACAAGAAAAATTCCGCTTTCGCTACGATCACTAATACGTTGATATACCCTTAATAATTCGAGCTGCAGTAAGGCGGCAAGTGGGTGAATCCCCAGGAGCTTACATCAGTAAGTGACTGGGGTGAGCACGCGCAGCCAACGCAGCTGCGGTTTGAAGTATGACGGTATAGCTGCACAGTGATGTGCGGTTTCACCTTTGAGGATTACTGAATGTCCAGTCGTGCCATGTTTGTGTTTGCGGCCATCAGCGGGTTTCTGTTGGTGGCATTTGGTGCTTTTGGGGCACATGTGCTGAGCAAGTCGCTTGGCCCAGCCGAAATGGCGTGGATCCATACCGGTCTTGAATATCAGGCGTACCATACGCTGGCGGTGATTGGTTTAGGGGCGGCGATGCTGCGTCGCGCCAATATCTGGTTCTACTGGAGCAGCGCGTTACTGGCGCTCGGCACCGTGTTATTCAGCGGCAGTCTCTACTGTTTAGCGCTGTCGCATATGAAGTTTTGGGTTTTTGTCACGCCAGTCGGAGGCTTGTGCTTCCTGATTGGATGGTTCTTGATGTTGATTGGCGCGCTGCGTCTGAAACGAAAGGCAGATCGCCATGAATAAAGTTTTACTCTATTGCCGTCCAGGATTTGAAAAAGAGTGTGCGGCGGAAATCAGTGCCAAAGCCGCAGAGCGTGAAATCTACGGTTTCCCACGCGTAAAGGATGACTCCGGCTATGTGCTGTTTGAATGTTACCAGCAAGAAGATGCGGAAAAGCTGATTAAAAACTTGCCGTTTGCCGAGCTGATTTTTGCGCGTCAAATGCTAGTGGTCGGTGAGCTGCTGCGTGACTTACCACCGGAAGATCGCATTACGCCGATTGTCGGCATGCTGACCGGTGTGGTGGAGAAGGGCGGCGAGCTGCGTGTTGAAGTACCGGACACCAACGAAGCCAAAGAACTCACTAAGTTCTGCCGCAAGTTGACCGTGCCATTGCGCGCCAGCCTGCGTGAGAGCAAAATTCTGCTTAATTACGAATCGCCGAAACGCCCGGTAGTGCACGTGTTCTTTATTGCGCCGGGCACCTGCTATGTCGGTTATTCGCTATCTGACAACAACTCGCCGTTCTATATGGGCATTCCGCGCCTCAAGTTCCCATCTGATGCGCCAAGCCGATCAACCCTGAAGTTGGAAGAGGCGTTTCATGTGTTTATCCCGGCTGATGAGTGGGATGAACGCCTAGCGAGCGGTATGTATGCGGTGGATCTTGGTGCCTGCCCAGGTGGCTGGACCTATCAGTTAGTGAAGCGCAGCATGTGGGTTTACTCCGTTGATAACGGTCCGATGGCGCCAAGCCTGATGGATACCGGACAGGTTACGCATTGCCGTGAAGATGGCTTCAAATATCGTCCAGCGCGCAACAACATCAGCTGGCTGGTGTGCGACATGGTAGAGAAACCGGTGCGTGTCGCGAGTTTGATGACCGAGTGGTTGGTCAACGGCTGGTGCCGCGAGGCGATCTTCAACCTCAAGCTGCCGATGAAAAAGCGTTATGAGGAAGTGACGCAGAATCTGGCAATGATCGATGCCGCGCTGAAAGAGAAGGGCGTGAATGCGCAAATTCAGGCGCGCCAGCTTTATCATGACCGCGAAGAGATTACCGTTCATGTACGGCGCTTGTGGGCTGCCGTCGGTGGCCGTCGCGACGAACGCTAATCCTGCTGCATACTTTGCACTACAGCGGCGTTGGCTGCGCCTGCTCGCCCCGGTCACATACTTGAGTATGCTCCCGGGGACTCCCAAGCTTGCCGCCTTGCTGTAGCACAAATTATTTGCAGGATAATTTCCCGTCATACTTCGCGCTGCAGGTGCGTTGGCTGCGCCTGCTCGCCCCGGTCACATACTAGTGTATGCTCCCGGGGACTCTCAGGCTTGCCGCCTTGCTGCAACACGAATTATTTAGGGAAATGTCCCGTCATACTTCGCGCTGCAGGTGCGTTGGCTGCGCCTGCTCGCCCCGGTCACATACTAGTGTATGCTCCCGGGGACTCTCAGGCTTGCCGCCTTGCTGCAACACGAATTATTTAGGGAAATGTCCCCTCATACTTCGCGCTGCAGGTGCGTTGGCTGCGCTTGCTCGCCCCGGTCACATACTAGTGTATGCTCCCGGGGCGAGCAGGCTTGCCGCCTTCCTTCAGCACGAATTATTTAGGGAAATTCGGTTCTAATTTTTAATGTGGTGGGCCATAAACGCCCATACAATTATGTACTTACGCCTTATACCGCAACGTATTCAAATTACCCTGCAACACCAAATCGCGTTTCAACGTTGACACCTGGCGGCAAATGTCGGCCATGTCTTGATGATCCCGCAGCTTCTTCTGCCACTTCACGGGCACCTGATCGAGCTGCTGGTAGAGGGCTTCCAGCGTGCCGAATTGCACCAGCAATTCACGGGCGCTTTTGGGGCCGATGCCTGTCACGCCGGGAATTTTACTGCTACTGATGCCGCATAATCCCCAGTAATCAGGCAATTGAAGGGGGGAAACACCAAATTCTTGCTCAATGAAAGGCACATCTAACCAGCGTTTTTGGAAATAATCGCGGATACGGATATTCGGCGCCAGCAACTGACAATAACCTTTGTCGGTAGACACGATGGTGGCCTGATGTCCGGCATCGGCCATTTTCACTGCCAGGGTGGCGGCGAGATCGTCTGCTTCATCCAGATCGGCCACCCAACAGCTGACGCCCACGGCCTCAAACGCTTGCTGAATGGCGGGCATCTCCAGCTGCAAATCATCTGGCATCGGTGGGCGACCGGCTTTGTAATCGGGCAACAGCTGATGCCGCCAGCCGGGATGGCGATCCTGACTATCAAATACTGCCACCACATGTGTCGGCTGTGTGTGGCCCAATAGCTGATGCAGTGCCGCAACGCAGGCATCGCGGCAGGGTGTGCCTTGCACGGCATGCAAACGGCGGATCAGGTTGAGCGCATCAATAATAAGAAGATGAAACGGCATAATGATAGCGGCAGCCCGCAGGCTGCCTTCCTGATGGGTTATTTAATGATTTCGTAGCACGGGATGTAGGCGCTGCCTGGCAACTTCATACGCTGTTGGGCCACGAAGCCCTGCAACAGTTCGTCCATACGATGCATCAAATCGGCATCCCCGTGCAGTTTGTACGGACCTTTCTCGCGAATTTCACAGATGCCCACTTCTTTAACGTTTCCGGCGACAATGCCAGAGAAAGCACGACGCAAATCTGCGGCCAGTTTCTCTGCCGGTTGGTTCGGGAACAGCTTAAGGTTGGCCATGTTTTCATGGGTTGGCACGAAGGGAACCTGCAGCTCGGGGGCGATACGAATCGACCAGTTGAAGCTGTAGGCATCACCGGTTTCACGACGGTACTCTTTCACCTGCGGCATGGCTTTTTTCATCAGACGCGCCACTTCTGCTGCGTCATCAATGATGATTTTGTAGTGTTTGCGTGCGGTTTCACCCAGGGTGTTAACGATGAAATCATCCAGCACACGGAAGTAATCTGCGCTCTCTTTTGGCCCGGTCAGGATTAACGGCAGCACTTGATCGCTGTTATGCGGGTTCATCAAAATGCCCAGCAGATACAGTAGTTCTTCCGCAGTACCGACCCCGCCTGGGAAAATCACAATGCCATGTGCAATGCGCACAAAGGCTTCGAGGCGCTTTTCAATATCCGGCATGATGATCAGTTCATTGACCAGCGGGTTCGGTGGCTCTGCCGCAATGATGGATGGCTCTGTCAGGCCGATAAAACGGCTGTCGTGGTAGCGCTGCTGTGCATGGCCGACGGCGGCGCCTTTCATTGGCGCTTCCATCACGCCAGGTCCGCAACCGGTGCAAATGTTCAGTTCACGCAGACCCATTTGTGTGCCTACGTTACGGCAATACTGATACTCCACCGCATTAATGGAGTGGCCGCCCCAACACACCACGGTATTGGGATACTCGCCGATGTGCAGCGCGCGGGCATTACGCAGAATGGAGAACACCTGATTGGTGATATGCGCGGAATCATCGGCATTTTGTTGATCGCTGCGCTCGAGTTGACCATTCACAAACAGAATGTCGCGCAGTACGGCAAACAGGTTGGCTTGCAGCGAGCGGATAATTCGCCCATCAACAAACGCCTCTTCCGGCGGATTAATCAGCTCAAGTTTTACCCCGCGCTCACGGCGTAACACATTGATATCAAAGTTTTCAAAGCGGGAAAGCAGTTCCTGACTACTGTCGGTCTGGCTGCCGGAATTCAGCACCGCCAGCGAGCAGTTACGAAACAGTTGGTAAAGGTCGCTGCTGGCGGTTTGCTTCAGCATGTCGACTTCCAACTGGGAGAGCAGATCCATTGAGCCAAGAGGGCTAATATGTGTAATCAAGAGAACTCCTTTACACGCAAAGGCGTGACTGATGACGCTGCGCTTAACTGACTGAACGCAGTGACGAAAATCCTTTGGAACGCAGGCTTTACTCCTCGCGCCTTTGACAGAGTAACGTTGTCCGCGGTGAATGCTCAAGTGGATCCGCGCATCCGTGCAGCGGCCTGCGAGGTGCCTCGCAATCTGTTACTGGCGAACCAAGCGGGAGAAAGTGGGAGAGAAGGGCACATTGCTACGCCAGGGATTGATATCCAACCCACCACGACGCGTGTAACGTGCGTAAACAGTGAGGCATTCTGGCTGGCAAAAGCGTTGAATGTCGTTGAAAATGCGCTCAACGCACTGCTCATGGAATTCATTGTGTTGACGGAAAGAGATCAAATAGCGCAGCAGAGCTTCACGATCAATGCGTGGGCCTTTGTAGCGAATCATCACTGAACCCCAATCGGGCTGATGTGTAATCAGGCAGTTCGATTTCAGCAAATGGCTCACCAGCGTTTCTTCAACCACTTCGCTTCCCACTGCCCGCGCTAAATAGTCGGCATTGAACGCATAGTCATGGATTTCGATATCCTGCTCGTCAATCACTTCGCCGTTAAAATGTCCAATCGGCTGGCCTTCGACTTCACTCAGACGGAAAAGCGCGACGCTGACTTCACCGTTGGCGCAGGCGCGTAAGTCGCGTTCCAGCGTTTGGCGCACTTCACCCCAGTCGGCGAAAACCGTCTGGTTAAAACTGTTAAGATAAAGCTTGAAGCTCTTGGACTCGATCAGGTTTTCGCTATCGGCGCGGAGTACGACTTCGCCTACAGCTACCTGCGGCACGCCTTTGCTGTTCAGCCAGGAGAGTTCGTACAGTGTCCAGATATCGGCACCCTGGAACGGCAAATTATCCGGGTAGAGCCCAAGCGGTTCACGATTCAGGCTGCGCGGCACGGATTGCAACAGCGTGTTATCGTAGCGATCAACATAAGCCGTAGGCTTACCTAAGGTCAGGCCGCTTAATGCCTGATCGCGGTTTTCAGAAGACATATCGGTTACCACTAGATTCCATCAAAGTGGCTAAGTGTAACCGATCATAAGCGAGAAGATGAATGATGCAGCAAACCGCCGACGCCCTGCGTGAATTTACCGCCCGTTATGTTCAGCTCTGGCAACAACAATCTGGGCATCTGCCTGCCAGTGCCGATCTGTTAGGTGTGCCTTCACCCTGCATTGTGAGCACGCTGGAAGATCGCGTGTTATGGCAGCCACAACCCTTTACGCTGCCCGCGACGCTGGAAGCGGTTGAGCGCGCGCTGGACATTCAGCTGCGTCCAGAGATCACTGCCTTCTACACGTCACAATTTGCCGGTGATATGACGGCAAGCTTTGAGCAGCAGCCAATCACGCTATTACAGGTGTGGAGTGAATCAGACTTTACCCGCTTGCAGGAAAACCTGATTGGGCATTTGGTGATGAAGCGCCGCCTGAAACAGAGTCCAACATTGTTTATTGCCACAACTGAATCAGAGCAGGATGTGATTGCCGTCTGCAACTTAACCGGCGAAGTTATTCTGGAACAGCCTGGTAGTAAAAATCGTCAGGTTCTGGCGGCAGATGTTCAGATATTTCTTAATGCTTTACAACCGCTTACTGCCTGATTGGCAGAGTTAAGATATCTGTTTTGTAAGAGATCTCTCACATCGTGTGTGAGAGATCGCTAGATCATTTTGCAGCCTTCTGGAAGGCTTCGATGTAAAAATATTGTGAATCATGAGCTTATAGCGTTTCTCCTAAAGAGATAATCTGACTCAATCTATTAACGCTTCTTACTAGCTTGTTATTGCGATGGTTTCTGACAGAATAGTCACCACTGGCAGGAAGCTAGGGGATTAAGAGACGTTCAGGAGAATGTCAGCCAGGCGGCAGGAACGTAACGGAGCTTACGACACACGGAAGGCTTCAGGATGAAGCAGGACACTCAGGATTGAGTTAAGGACACCTCCAGGATGGAGAATGAGAGCCACGTTGGATGTGGTGGGCCAGGATGCTAAGGACAAATGTCATGATGACAGGCAATGGAAAGCGCAGGAACAGTTGTCATGGATGAGCAGGGAGCACAGCGGTGGCGGGAATGCTGCAAACGAAACCGGGAGCACTGTAATCACAGTGCTCCCTTTTTTTATGGCTTTTTTGCGCATTGACTGACTAGTGATATGCTTGCCGCCCAATTTTCTCTGGAGGTGGCGTATGTCGTCGCAAATGATTATTCAACGGCTGCAGCAGGTCGAAGCGGTGATGCGCGAACATGACCACTGGCAAACCCAGCCCCCTGAAGCGGAAGCCTTCGCCAGCAGCGAGCCTTTTTGTCTCGATACACTTGAGCCGCTGGAATGGCTGCAGTGGGCGCTTATCCCTCGTTTTCACGCCTTGATTGAAGCGGGTGCACCGCTGCCACAAAATTTCGCCGTCACGCCTTATTATGAAGTTTCACTGGCAGACAGCACGCCAGGTCACGCTGCGCTGCTACTGGCACTGGGCCAGTTTGACGCGCTGTTTCAGGACCCGACTGCCTGATGCTGGAAATCCTCTACCAAGATGAATGGCTGGTTGCCGTCAATAAACCGTCCGGTTGGCTGGTGCATCGCAGTTGGCTGGATCGCGACGAAAAAGTGGTGGTGATGCAAACGGTACGCGATCAAATTGGTCAGCACGTTTTCACCGTTCATCGTCTCGATCGCCCGACCTCAGGTGTGTTGTTGATGGCCTTGTCCAGCGAAGTGGCCCATCTGTTGTCACAGCAGTTCGAGCAGCATCAAATGCAGAAAACCTATCACGCGGTGCTGCGCGGCTGGCTCGACGGCAGCGCGACACTCGATTATCCGCTGATGGAAGAGCTGGATAAGATAGCCGATAAGTTTGCTACCCAAGAGCGCACTGCACAGGATGCCGTGACGGATTATCGCTCACTGGCGCAGGTGGAGATGCCCGTCGCCATTAGCCGCTACAACAGCGCCCGCTACACTCTGGTAGAGATGTCTCCGCATACCGGTCGTAAACATCAGCTGCGTCGCCATATGGTGCATCTGCGCCATCCTATTATTGGCGACAGTGCCCACGGCGATCTGCGTCAAAATCGCGGTGCTGCAGAGCATTTTGGGATGAATCGTTTGATGCTGCACGCCAGCAGCCTCAGCCTTAATCATCCGGTTACCGGTGAACCACTGGTGATCCGTGCCGGCCTGGATCGCGTCTGGCAGCAGATGCTACAACACTTTGGCTGGCAGGATCAGATCCCTGAAGTTCCCAGGGTTGAGTTTGCCGACGAGGCAGTCCAGGATAAGCCAACAGAATAAAGGAGCGGCAAGATGGCAAAGATTGGCATTTTTACAGGTACGGTTTACGGCAACGCGCTGCTGGTGGCTGAGGAGTCTCAGCCGGTGCTGGAAGAGCAAGGCCATGAAGTGAAGGTGTTTGAAGATGCAACGCTGGCCGACTGGCAGGCTTACAGCAAAGACGTGATTCTCATCGTGACCTCAACCACCGGTCAGGGGGATTTCCCCGACAATATCGCGCGTTTATATGTGAAAGTTCGCGATGAGTTGGGCTATCAGCCAGAGTTGCGCTATGGCGTGATTGCGCTGGGTGACAGCAGCTATGACAATTTCTGCGGCGCGGGTAAAACCTTCGATGCCACCTTGCAAGAGCAGAGCGCGCAACGTATTGGCGAAGTGCTGCTGGTGGATGCAACAGAGGACCCAGAGCCAGAATCGGTGACCACGCCGTGGGTGGAGAGCTGGGGTAAGTTGTTGTAATTGTGAAAGTAGATGTTGCCCTCACCCCAGCCCTCTCCCGCAAGCGGGAGAGGGAGCACTCTGTGCGGCTCTGAC
Source organism: Pantoea sp. EA-12 (assembly GCF_030053355.1). Taxonomy (NCBI): domain Bacteria; kingdom Pseudomonadati; phylum Pseudomonadota; class Gammaproteobacteria; order Enterobacterales; family Erwiniaceae; genus Pantoea; species Pantoea sp. EA-12. The sequence goes on from NZ_JASGBY010000020.1 coordinate 43,288, forward strand.
AGTAAAGGTGGGACTATTTTGCTTCAGAATGCTCGATCGGCTCCCTCTCCCGCAAGCGGGAGAGGGAGCACTCTGTGCGGCTCTGGCAGTAAAGGTGGGACTATTTTGCTTCAGAATGCTCGATCGGTTCCCTCTCCCGCTTGCGGGAGAGGGTTAGGGTGAGGGGAAAAGTTACGTCACCGGCGCCGGATTAAACACCGCCAGCTGATTACGAATCCCCCAACGATCGGACCATGTCTGCTTACGGCCGCTGGCGATCTCCAGAATCAACTCAAACAACCGCCAGCCGACCTGCTCAATACTCTCTTCACCGGTCGCTATGGTGCCTGCATTAATATCCATCAAATCATGCCAACGCTCAGCCAGCGCATTTCGCGTGGCCATCTTGATCACCGGAATAGCGGCTAAACCATAGGGTGTGCCGCGACCGGTGGTAAACACCTGCAAGGTAATGCCGGACGCCATCTGTTGGGTGCCGCAGACAAAGTCACTGGCTGGCGTGGCGGCATAGATCAAGCCACGTTGGGTCGGACGCTGACCGGGTGACAGCACTTCCACAATCGGGCTGCGACCTGACTTGGCAATCGAACCCAGCGCTTTTTCCACCACGTTAGCCAGACCACCTTTTTTATTGCCCGGCGAAGGGTTAGCGCTGCGATCGGTCTGCCCCTGGCTGAGGTAGTCGTCATACCATGCCATCTCTTCCAGCAGGCGTTTGCCCACGCTTTCATCCACTACTCGGGGTGTCAGCAGATGAATGGCATCACGCACTTCGGTAACCTCGGAAAACATCACTGTTGCCCCGCAGCGCACCAGCAAATCCGAGGCGAAACCCACAGCGGGATTGGCAGTCACACCCGAGAAGGCGTCACTGCCACCGCACTGCGTGCCGATCACTAACGCTGACGCCGGGCAGGTTTCACGCTGGCGCTGGTTCAGCTTTTTCAAATGGCGCTCGGCCACCTGCAGAATTTCATCCACCATCGCGCCGAAGCCGACGTGCCGTTCGTCTTGCAAACGCACAATGTCACGGTCATCCAGCGAAATCGCCTGCACGTCGGGTGTGCCGGTGAGCAATCGCTCGGGTTGCAGCTTCTCGCAACCGAGGCTGACGATCATCACTTCGCCACCGAAATTAGGATTGAGCGCAAGGTTATGAATGGTGCGGATCGGCACCACAGCCGCAGGGGCGTTGATCGCCACACCACAACCATAGAGATGATTTAAGGCGACAACGCCATCAACGTTGGGATAGCGCGGCAGTAAATCGCGTTCAATCATCTGCACAACGTAATCCACAACCCCAGCGACGCAGTGCACGCTGGTGGTGATGCCTAACAGATTGCGGGTGCCGACACTGCCATCAGCGTTGCGATAGCCTTCAAAAGTGTAGCCTTCCAGCGGGGGCAGTGCCGGAGGCACATTGTTGGCCAATGGCAGACTGTTAAGTGGTGGCGCTTCGGGTAACGCCACCAAAGATTCTTCAATCCAGCTGCCTTGAGCGATGGGGCGCAGGGCGGTGCCAATCACTTCGCCATAGCGCAGAATCGCACCGTTTTCAGGGATATCAATCAGCGCCACTTTATGCCCTTGTGGGACATGTTCTGTGAGCTGCAGGCCATCCTCAAAGCGTGTGCCAGTAGGTAGACCCTGATTATTAACCACGATCGCCACGTTATCGGCGTCATGTACTTTTATATAAAGCGGTTTTTCTGTAAGCGGTCGGTTCATTGCTCACCTTCCAGTTTGTCGCACTGTACATGGCAGCGCGGTGTAAATGCTTCCATCACGACATCATTTTTTGCCAGCCTCAGTATATGCAGGGGTATTGGGCGGCGCATTGTGCAACTGACTGGCATTACGCACTTTTATTGGCTGAGTTTGGGACGTTTTGCCAAACGCAAGTGAAGAGACTCACAAAGTGCGCACCCATAGTCTGCTTTTTAATCAATTTGACCATGCGTGATGTGGTTCCGTGAGCCATGCCGCAGCGTTATGTGCAGATGCCATAAAATCTTTCCTAATTGACCTGCATTGTCGGGCGTCCTTCCAGTGTTTCGCCTCCATGCTGTTCCTATACTGATTCTCGTTCTTCAAACGTTTGGTTATTTGTCACGACGCATCATCGTTTTGCCACAACAACAATCGCCGTGTTTAACCCGACATCATTCTGATACCCAACGCGATGTGTATGCAGTCAGAGTGAATGTAGCGTTCGCTATATTTCAGGAGTGCAGCATGAATAGTTTCAGCCAGACAGCGGAAGCCGTGCAAAAACGCACCAATGCCCGTTACTGGATTGTGGTGATGTTATTTATCGTCACGTCGTTTAACTACGGTGACCGCGCAACCATTTCGATTGCCGGTTCTGCCATGTCTAAAGATATCGGCCTCGACTCGGTCGGTCTCGGATATATCTTCTCCGCCTTCTCATGGGCTTACGTGATTGGGCAAATTCCTGGCGGCTGGCTGCTCGACCGCTTTGGTTCAAAACGCGTCTACTTCTGGAGCATTTTCCTGTGGTCGCTGTTTACCTTGCTGCAAGGTTTCGTTGACCTGTTCAGTGGCTTTGGCATCGTCATTTCACTGTTCCTGTTGCGCTTCCTGGTTGGTCTGGCGGAAGCACCTTCGTTCCCCGGCAACAGCCGCATTGTGGCAGCCTGGTTCCCGGCACAAGAGCGCGGCACTGCCGTAGCGATTTTCAACTCGGCACAGTATTTCGCCACGGTGATTTTCGCCCCAATCATGGGCTGGCTGGTGGCGGAAGTGGGCTGGGCGCATGTGTTCTGGTTCATGGGCGGACTGGGCATCATCCTCAGCTTCGTCTGGCTGAAGTTTATGCATGATCCGAATAACCACCCTGGCGTGAACAAAGCCGAGTTGGAGTACATGGAGCAAGGCGGCGCACTGATCAATATGGATGCCAAAAAATCAGAGCGCAAAGTGAGCTGGGATGAAAAATGGTATCAAATCAAACAGCTGCTCTCGACTCGCATGATGTGGGGCATCTATCTCGGCCAGTATTGCGTTAACGCACTGACCTACTTCTTTATCACCTGGTTCCCGGTGTATCTGGTGCAGGCACGCGGCATGTCAATCCTGAAAGCAGGCATGATCGCCTCGATTCCGGCTATCTGTGGCTTCCTGGGCGGGGTGTTGGGCGGTGTGATTTCCGACTACCTGATGCGTAAAACCGGTTCACTAAATATTGCGCGTAAAACCCCGATTGTGGTCGGCATGCTGCTCTCTATCAGCATGGTGATGTGTAACTACACCGAAACAGAGTGGGTCGTGGTGCTGTTTATGGCGCTGGCGTTCTTCGGTAAAGGCATTGGTGCGCTGGGCTGGGCGGTGATGGCGGATACTGCACCGAAAGAGATCAGCGGGTTAAGCGGCGGTTTGTTCAACATGTTTGGCAACTTCTCCGGCATCGTCACGCCAATTGCCATTGGCTACATCATCGCGGCATCCGGTTCTTTCGAGGGTGCGCTGATTTACGTCGGCATTCACGCCTTTGTTGCTGCGTTTAGCTTCCTGTTTATTACGGGCGATATCAAACGCATCGAACTCAAACATCGGGCATAAGGACTGAGTATGAACACGCAAAGTACCCCGGTGATCACCGATATGCAGGTGATCCCGGTTGCCGGTTACGACAGCATGCTGCTGAACATTGGCGGCGCACACAGCGCCTGTTTTACCCGCAATATCGTGGTGTTAACCGATAGCGCTGGCCATACCGGCGTGGGTGAAGCGCCAGGTGGTGAGACCATCTATCAAACGCTGGTCGAAGCGATTCCACAGGTTAAAGGCCAGCAGGTGGCTCGCATGAATCGCCTGGTGCAGCAAGTGCACAAAGGCAACCAGTCGGCGGATTTCGACACCTTTGGCAAAGGTGCCTGGACGTTTGAACTGCGCGTCAATGCCGTGGCTGCGCTGGAAGCGGCGCTGCTCGACCTGTTGGGGCAGTGTCTGGGCGTGCCGGTGGCAGAATTGCTTGGCCCCGGTCAACAGCGTGATGAAGTCACGGTGCTGGGCTATCTGTTTTACCTTGGCGATCGTCGCAAAACCGATTTGCCGTATCTGACCGGCGAAGGCGCCAGTCACGACTGGTATCACCTGCGCCATCAGGAAGCGTTGACGCCGGAGGCGGTGGTGCGTCTGGCAGAAGCGGCACAGGACAAATACGGCTTCAAAGATTTCAAACTCAAGGGTGGAGTATTGCCGGGCGAGCAGGAAATTGAATCGGCGGCCGCGCTGAAGAAGCGCTTCCCGGATGCTCGTATCACAGTCGATCCCAACGGAGCCTGGACACTCGATGAAGCGATTCGCTTGTGCAAAGGCATGGGTGATGTGCTGACTTACGCGGAAGATCCGTGCGGCGCTGAACAAGGCTATTCCGGGCGTGAAGTGATGGCCGAATTCCGTCGCGCCACCGGGTTGCCGGTCGCCACCAATATGATCGCCACCAACTGGCGCGAGATGAATCATGCGGTGATGCTCAACTCAGTGGATATCCCACTGGCGGATCCTCATTTCTGGACGCTAAGTGGCGCGGTACGAGTCGCGCAGCTGTGTGACGACTGGGGCCTGACCTGGGGTTGCCACTCTAACAACCACTTCGACATTTCTCTGGCGATGTTTACCCACGTTGGCGCTGCTGCACCGGGTAAACCCACGGCGATTGATACCCACTGGATTTGGCAGGAGGGCGATCAGCGCCTGACCAAAGATCCACTGCAAATCCGCAACGGTAAAATCGCCGTGCCGGACAAGCCAGGCCTGGGCGTCGAGCTGGATTGGGACCGCATCCACCAAGCCAATGCCCTCTACAAATCACTGCCGGCGGGCGCACGTAATGACGCCACGGCAATGCAGTATCTGGTTCCCGGTTGGTCATTCGACCGCAAGCGCCCGGCCTTCGGTCGCAGTCATGCATAAGGAGCAGGAAATGAGTCAGACCCCGAAAATTACCTCGTTGCAGGTCATTCCAGTGGCCGGCCACGACAGTATGTTGCTCAACCTGAGTGGCGCCCATTCGCCATTCTTCACTCGCAACATCGTCATCATCAAAGATAACGCCGGCCACACTGGCGTGGGTGAAATTCCCGGCGGCGAGAAGATTCGTCAGACGCTGGAAGACGCGGCGGCGCTGGTGGTGCAGAAAACCGTCGGCGAATATAAAAATATCCTCAATCTGGTGCGCAGTACCTTTGCCGATCGTGACTCTGCCGGACGCGGCAACCAGACCTTTGACCTGCGCACCACCATTCATGTGGTCACTGGCATCGAAGCGGCGTTGCTGGATCTGCTCGGCCAGCATCTTGGTGTCAATGTGGCCTCGCTGCTGGGAGATGGTCAGCAGCGTGACCGCGTCGAAATGCTCGGTTACCTGTTCTACGTTGGCGATCGGAAGAAAACCTCGCTGGCGTATCAGAGCCAGGAAAATGATAAATGCGACTGGTATCGCCTGCGCCATGAAGAAGCACTGACGCCGGAAACCGTGGTACGTCTGGCGGAAGCGGCGTATGAGAAATACGGTTTCAACGACTTCAAACTCAAAGGCGGTGTGCTGCGTGGTGGCGAAGAAGCGGAAGCGGTCACGGCGCTGGCGAAGCGTTTCCCACAGGCGCGAGTGACACTCGATCCCAACGGCGCATGGTCTTTAAATGAGGCAATTCTGCTCGGTAAGCAACTGAAAGGTGTGCTGGCGTATGCGGAAGATCCTTGTGGTGCAGAGCAGGGCTATTCCGGTCGTGAAGTGATGGCGGAATTCCGTCGTGCTACCGGCCTGCCGACAGCGACAAACATGATCGCCACCGACTGGCGTCAAATGGGCCACACGCTGTCACTGCAATCCGTGGACATCCCGCTGGCCGATCCTCACTTCTGGACCATGCAAGGTTCGGTGCGTGTGGCGCAGATGTGTCACGACTTTGGCCTGACCTGGGGTTCACACTCTAACAACCACTTCGACATTTCACTGGCGATGTTCACCCATGTTGCCGCTGCCGCACCGGGCGCCATTACCGCCATCGATACCCACTGGATCTGGCAGGAAGGCAATCAGCGTCTGACCAAAGAGCCGTTCCAAATCAAAGGCGGCATGGTGCAGGTCCCACAAAAACCGGGGCTGGGCGTGGAGCTGGATATGGATCAGGTGATGCAAGCCAACGCGCTGTATCAGAAACACGGTTTAGGTGCGCGCGATGATGCGCAGGCTATGCAGTTCCTCGTACCGAACTGGACCTTTGATAACAAACGTCCGTGCCTGGTGCGCTAACGATTCCGGCACCCCGTGCGGGTGCCTGCTGTAACCGACAGGAGTAACGACAATGAGCAATGCCTGGCCGAACCATTTTCGTCGCCGTTTACTGGCAGGGGAAACTCTGATTGGTAGCTGGTGTGCACTTGCCAGCCCGATTTCAACTGAAGTATTGGGACTGGCGGGCTTTGACTGGCTGGTACTGGATGGCGAACATGCGCCAAACGACATTACCACTTTCATTCCGCAGTTGATGGCGTTGAAAGGCAGCCACAGTGCGCCGGTGGTGCGTCCGCCATGCAATGAACCGATCATTATTAAGCGTTTGCTGGATATCGGTTTCTACAACTTCCTGGTGCCGTTTGTCGAAACCGAGGAAGAGGCGATTCGCGCGGTGGCATCCACGCGCTATCCGCCGGTGGGGATCCGCGGCGTATCTGTTTCGCATCGCAGCAATATGTACGGCACGCTGCCGGAATACAACGCTACCATCAATGACAACATCACGGTGCTGGTGCAGATCGAAACGCAGCAGGCAGTGGATAACATTGATGCGATTGCCGCAGTTGAAGGCGTGGATGGCATTTTTGTCGGTCCGGGCGACTTGTCTGCCGCGCTCGGCTATCTCGGCCAGCCTGCGCATCCTGAAGTATTGAAAGTGATTAAGCATATCTTTGAGCGTGCCAAAGCCGCGAGCAAACCGAGCGGCATTCTTGCCCCGGTGGAAGCGGACGCGCGCCGTTATCTGGAGTGGGGTGCCACTTTTGTTGCGGTGGGCAGCGATTTGGGTGTGTTCCGTAACGCCACGCAGGCGTTGTGCGACAAATTTAAGAAATAACTGACATAGGGGAAAGGCAATGAAAATTGGATTTATCGGCCTCGGTATTATGGGCAAACCGATGAGTAAAAACCTGGTGAAAGCCGGTTATTCACTGGTAGTACGTGACCACAATGTCAGCAATGAAGCCGAACTGGTGGAGCTGGGTGCAACCGTGGCGAAAACGCCAAAAGAGGTGGCTGAACAGGTGGATGTGGTGATCACTATGGTACCCAATTCACCTCAGGTCAAAGAAGTCTGTTTAGGCACCAATGGCATTATCGAAGGGGCCAAACCGGGGCTGATTGTCATCGACATGAGTTCCATCGCGCCATTAGCCAGCCGCGAAGTGCACGATGCGTTGGCAGAAAAAGGCATCAAGATGCTTGATGCGCCGGTGAGCGGTGGCGAGCCAAAGGCGATTGAAGGCACCTTGTCAGTGATGGTCGGTGGCGATAAAGCGGTGTTTGACCAGTGCTACGACATCATGAAAGCGATGGCGGGTTCGGTGGTGCATACCGGAGATATCGGTGCAGGCAACGTTACTAAGCTGGCAAACCAGGTGATTGTGGCGCTGAATATCGCGGCCATGTCAGAAGCCCTGTCGCTGGCGACCAAAGCGGGCGTGAATCCTGAATTGGTTTATCAGGCCATTCGCGGTGGACTGGCGGGCAGCACGGTGCTGGATGCCAAAGCGCCAATGGTGCTGGATCGTAACTTCAAGCCAGGTTTCCGCATCGACCTGCATATCAAAGACTTAGCCAATGCACTGGATACTTCTCACGGCATTGGCGCTCATCTGCCATTGACCGCTGCGGTCATGGAGATGATGCAGGCGCTGAAGGTGGATGGCAAAGGCACTTCCGACCATAGCGCGCTGGCTTGCTATTATGAAAAATTAGCTCAGGTAGAGATCACCCGGTAGTTTGCATGTCCGGTGTCTGAGGATGCCGGACCGCTTACCGCATTAGCCGGACGGAAAACCGTCATTCACCGCGCTCGGATTGCCTATGAAAATTGTCATCGCACCGGATTCATATAAAGAGAGTTTGTCTGCCCTGGAAGTGGCTTCGGCAATAGAAGCGGGATTTAGCGAAATCTTTCCCGAAGCCGAATACGTAAAAATACCGGTCGCCGACGGGGGGGAAGGCACGGTAGAAGCGATGGTGGCCGCCACACAAGGTAGCCTTGTCAGGTTGAATGTGACTGGACCGTTGGGCGCGCCAGTGGAGGCCTTTTATGGCTTATCCGGCGATGCGCGCACGGCATTTATCGAAATGGCTGCCGCGAGTGGATTGGAGTTGGTGCCGCCCGCACAGCGCGATCCGCTGATGACCAACTCTTTCGGTACCGGCGAGTTGATTAAAAACGCACTCGACCGTGGCGTGGACCATATCATCATCGGCATTGGTGGCAGCGCCACCAACGATGGCGGATCCGGCATGATGCAGGCGCTCGGCGCGCGCTTGCTGGATAAGCAGGGCAATGAGATTGCTTTCGGCGGTGGGGCATTACCGCAGCTGGCGCGGATTGAGATTGATCAGCTGGATGCCCGCCTGCAGCAGTGTCGCATTGAAGTCGCCTGCGATGTGACCAACCCCTTAACCGGTGAAGATGGCGCTTCGGCGATTTTCGGCCCGCAAAAGGGCGCCACGCCGGAACTGGTGAAGCAGTTGGATCAGGCGCTGGAACATTACGCGGGCATTATTCATCGCGATCTGGATATTGATGTGCTGCACATTGCTGGTGGTGGTGCCGCCGGTGGCATGGGTGCGGCGCTGCATGCATTTTGCCAGGCTGAGTTGCGCCGAGGCATTGAAATTGTCACCGAAGCGTTGGGGTTAGCCGAGCAGGTGAAAGATGCCGATTTGGTGATCACCGGCGAAGGACGGATTGATAGCCAGACGATTAACGGCAAAGTGCCGATTGGCGTGGCAAAGGTCGCCAAACAATTCAATAAGCCGGTGATTGGCATTGCGGGCAGCTTGACGGCGGACGTCGGTGTGGTGCATCAGCACGGGCTGGATGCGGTGTTTAGCGTGCTGTTCAGTATTGGCTCACTGGAAGATGCGCTGGCCAATGCGGCACAGAATGTGCGGCTCACGGCGCGCAATGTCGCCGCGACCATTAAGGCAGGGCAAGGATTGTAATGAATGTTGACCCTCACCCCAGCCCTCTCCCACACAGCGGGAGAGGGAGCAGATCCAGCGATATTGAATGTCAGTGTAAATTCTAAATAACCGCACTTAACTGTCCCTTCTCCCCCTTGCGGGAGAGGGTTAGGGTGAGAGGCACTGAGGGCAACAACAGCCAAACATCATCTCGCCCCTAGCACTTTCCGCGCTTCCCTTGCCACGTTCGCCATCTCGTCACTCAGTTCCAGCAGTTCAGGCTCCAGCGCCGCGATATCACTCTCCTGATGCAAACTCTTCTCTAACTGCTGACACAGCTGCTTCAAGCGAGGCACGCCGCTGTAGCTGGCGCTGCCGTGCAGCTTATGGATAATTTCGCGCAACCCCGCCACATCATTGCTCGCCATATCCTGCTCCACGCGCGCTTCCACTTCGGGCAGAAAATCCAGCAGCATTTGCAGTAAGTCGCGCGCCAAATCCGGCTTGTTGGCTGCCTGGCGCAAGGCCAGCGTCCAGTCGAGAGACGGTGCGACGTTCGGCTGTGTTGGCTGAGCCGGGACGCTATTCGGTGCATAACGTTGCAGCAGTTGGTTCAGCTTGTTTTCATCGATGGGCTTCGCCAGATAGTCGTTCATGCCTGCGCCAATCAGCTGTTCGCGCTCACCATCCAATGCATGTGCGGTGACGGCCACAATTGGTGTATTGGCGTGCAGCGGCAGGCTACGGATGATTTCACTGGCACGGATCCCATCGATATCGGGCATCTGAATATCCATCAGGATCACATCCAGCTTGTGCAATCTCGCCTGGCGGATCGCCTGTTCCGCGTTGTCGCACAATATGATGTGCTGCACCTGCTCCTCCAGCAGCGCCCCTATCAGTTTCAGGTTGGCAGGGTTGTCGTCCACCGCCATCACCGTCAGCGGTTGGCGAGCGCTGCGCGCCGGCACATTGCTGTCTCGACTGTGCAAATCCAGCAGCATCGGCAGCAGGCGCGTCAGAGAGAGGGGTTTAGCAATGCATCCCGCAATGCCGCGCGCACGAAGATCGTCCGCAAACAGCATCATTTCGCTCGGCAGCGCCAGCAGCACCGAATCGGCGCGTGATCGCAGGCGCTCAATCAATGCATCGGGAAGGGTAGTGGGATGGGGTGCATTAACCGGTAATCCCATTAGCAGCAGCGGGAAGTCTGCGTCGGGCATCTCTTCCAGCGTGGCGAAATGCTGCACCTGCAACGGCGTAATGCTGAGCATCTCCTGCACCGCCTTGGCGACCGCGGCATGGGGTTCAATGTAAGCAAGCGGCACGGGGCGCAAATCATCCAGCATACGAGGAATCGGTGGCGCATTAGGATTGAGATCGAGATGGATATGCACCCAGAAAGTCGAGCCCTGATTATGCCGGCTGTGGAAGGCGATCTCGCCGCCCATCTCACTGACCAGTTTCTGGGTAATCACCAGACCTAATCCCGTGCCGCCATGGCGACGCGAGATACTGGCGTCCGCCTGACGGAATGCCTGGAATAGCTGCGACTGCTGCTGCTCAGAGATACCAATGCCTGTGTCATGAACCTGCAGCTCCAGCTCTACGCGTGTGGTGCTGATACTGCGCAGTTCAACGCGTAAATCGATGTGGCCACGTTCGGTGAACTTGATTGCGTTACCCAGCAGATTGATCAGGATTTGCTGCAAACGTAACGGATCTCCAATGACATTGTCTGGTACCTGTTTCTCCAGACAAACGGTGATCTCCAGACCTTTTTCATGGGCCGAAGGTGCCAACAGCACCAGGGTTTCATCCAGCGTGGCGCGCAGCGGGAACGGGATCGACTCCAGCACCAGCTTGCCCGCTTCCAGCTTCGAGAAGTCGAGTACGTCATTAATAATGCTCAGCAGGTTGTTGGCTGAACGTTCGATGGTGCTCATGTAATCGCGCTGGTTGGTGCTGAGACCAGTTTTCAGCATCTGACGCGTAAAGCCAATCACACCATTTAGCGGCGTACGCAACTCGTGGGACATGTTGGCAAGGAATTCTGATTTGATACGCGCCGCTTCCTGGGCGCGCTTTTTCGCCAGATCCAGCTCGACGTTTTGAATCTCCAGCTGTTCCAGCGTTTCACGTAAATCGTAGGTCGCCTGATCGATATTCTGCTGCATCTCTTCATGATAGGCGGTCAGCGACATCGCCATCGCGTTGATGCCGTTTTTCAGAATGCTCAGCTCGCCCAGCATATATCCATCCACGCGGCTGTCGAGCTGGCCACGGCGGATACGGTCAACCGTGGAGACCATATTGCGGATCGGCCCGGTGACATCGCGCATCAGGCGATAGGCAAACAGCATGGCGATACACAAGCAGAACAGCAGCAGCAGAGTGGCGACGAACACCTCTTTATACTGTTCCAGCCGTACGGATTGCAGATCCAGTTCAATTGCGACATAGCCGAGTGGATTGCCCGCCGGTTTGGCATCTTCGCCCGGCAGCTCATCAACGGAGTAGCGTTCAGAGATAATTGGCGTGCGCAGCACCATCACACTGCCGTGACGCTCAACGGAGACGCCATCCTCTAACGTTGAGATATCCTCTTTTTGCAGCAGCGCGAGATTTTGATTGTTGTTTGAGGTGACGTAGATGTGATTGTTGTTGTCGAAAATGGTAATGGCACGGACAATATCGGAATGACGACGATGCAACAGGCTGACCAACTCGCGGATTGCATCGCGATTGTGCCAGGTCATGCCATATTCGCTCGATACCGCCAGCGGCTCGATGATGTTCGAGCCCGCGTCGCGTACCTGATGCTGTAATTCGTTATAGCGGTGAACCACGAAGAAGGTACTGAGCAGCAGGCCAATCATCAGCGTTGGCGCCAGTATCAAAATCATCATTCGCGCCCGCAGGCTGTATTTGGTCATAATTGTGGCCTGGCGACTCCTGGCATTTTTATCCCTGTGCTCGTTCCGGTAGCGGCGGCACACCCAATTAATATAGAGAATTCACAACACTATGGCGCAATTTTACTCCGCAAAACAGCGCGTGACGACTAAGCAGCGTATTACCGTCACCATTGAAGACCTTGATCCCTTCGGACAAGGTGTTGCGCGCCATAAAGGTAAGGCGATGTTTGTCAGCGGTGCGCTGCCGGGTGAGCAGGCTGAGGTCACGGTGCTGGAGGACAAACGTCAGTACGCGCGAGCCAAAGCCAATAAGATCACCAACCCAAGTGCGCAGCGTGAGAAGCCGCGCTGTGTGCATTTCGGCGTGTGCGGCGGCTGCCAGCAGCAACATGCGGCGGTTGAACTGCAAGAGGAAAGTAAAGCGCGCGCGCTCAGCCGCATGCTCAGCCGGGATACGCCGTTGCCGGTGCGTGTGGATGAAATCATCAGCGGTGCCCCTTGGGGCTATCGCCGCCGTGCGCGTTTGGGGTTGCAGTGGCAGCCGAAACAGCAACGTTTACAGATGGGATTCCGCCAGGCGGCGAGTAACGATCTGGTGGAATTGACGCAGTGCTCCGTTTTGGTGCCCGAGCTAGAGGCATTACTGCAACCCTTGCACCACTGCCTCAGCAGCTTAAATGCGGTCAGGCGTTTGGGCCACCTGGAGCTGGTACTGGCCGATAATGGGCCGCTGATGGTGCTGCGTCATCTTGATACATTGTCCGCTGGCGATCGTGCAAAACTGGAACGCTTTTCGCATGAGCACAAGTTGATGTGTTATCTGGCCGACGGCAGTGACAGCTTGCAGCCGCTGGGCGAATACGCACCTTTCTACCAATCTTATGATTTAAAACTGACTTTTAGCCCGCAAGATTTTATTCAGGTTAATGACGGCGTGAATCAGCAGATGGTGGCGAAAGCCATTGCATGGCTGGATCTGCAGCCAGAAGATCGGGTGCTGGATCTGTTTTGCGGTATGGGTAACTTCACATTGCCGGTAGGAAAGTTCGTACAAAATGCCGTGGGTGTGGAGGGTGTTGCAGCATTAGTCCGCCAGGCAGCGTATAATGCTGAACTGAATAATCTTAAAAATGTCCGCTTTTTCCAGCACAACCTGGAGGAAGATGTTGCCCACCAGCCTTGGGCAGCGCAGGGTTTCAACAAGGTGTTACTGGATCCAGCACGCGCTGGCGCCGCCGGTGTGATGTCGCATGTGGTTAAACTTGCGCCGCAACGTGTGGTCTATGTTTCCTGTAACCCCACAACACTTGCGCGCGACAGTCAGGCATTACTGTCGGCGGGCTACCATTTGGAAAGGGTCGCGATGCTGGATATGTTCCCACATACCAGCCATCTCGAATCCATGGTGCTGTTTAGCAAAACATAAGCGGCGTTTTCGTCGTTATGGCAGGAGAGGATATGGTTGCGGTTAGAAGTGCGCATTTAAATACGGAAGGGGAGTTTGCCCTTGACCAGTGGATCGCCAGTTTAAATATTAATAATCCGCAATCCTGCCAGAAACTGGCGGATGCGTGGCGCTACTGTGAAGCCGAAACGCACGACCATCCAGATCAGGCTCTGCTGCTGTGGCGCGGTATTGAGATGGTGGAAATCCTCACCATGCTCAGTATGGACAACGACAGCTTACGCGCCGCGCTGCTGTTCCCGCTGGCAAATGCCGATGTGGTGAGCGAAGAAGAACTGGAAAAGTCCTTCGGTAAAGGCATTGTGTCGTTGGTTCATGGCGTGCGCGACATGGATGCCATTCGCCAGCTGAAAGCGATCCATAATGATTCCATGGCCTCAGAGCAGGTGGATAACGTCCGCCGTATGCTGCTGGCCATGGTGGAAGACTTCCGCTGCGTGGTCATTAAACTGGCCGAACGTATTGCCCATCTGCGCGAAATGAAAGATGCGCCAGAAGATGAGCGCGTGCTCGCGGCGAAAGAGAGCACCAACATCTATGCGCCGCTGGCCAATCGTCTGGGCATCGGTCAGCTCAAATGGGAGCTGGAAGATTACTGCTTCCGCTACCTGCATCCTGATGAATACAAGCGCATTGCCAAACTGCTGCACGAGCGTCGTATTGATCGCGAAAGTTACATCGATGACTTCGTCGATAATCTGCGTAAAGAGATGCAGAAAGAGGGCGTGCGTGCCGAAGTCTATGGCCGCCCGAAACACATCTACAGCATCTGGCGCAAGATGCAGAAGAAGTCGCTGGCGTTCGATGAACTGTTTGATGTTCGCGCGGTGCGTATCGTGGCTGAACGTTTGCAGGATTGTTACGGCGCTTTAGGAACCGTGCACACGCTGTTCCGCCACCTGCCAAGTGAGTTTGACGATTACGTCGCCAATCCCAAGCCCAACGGCTATCAATCGATTCATACCGTGGTGCTGGGTCCGCAAGGCAAAACGGTGGAAATCCAGATTCGTACCCGCCAGATGCATGAAGATGCCGAGCTGGGTGTGGCGGCTCACTGGAAATACAAAGAAGGCCCAACCGCCGCCAATGCGCGTGGCGCAGCGGGTCATGAAGGCCGGATTGCCTGGCTGCGTAAACTGATCACCTGGCAAGAAGAGATGGCTGATTCTGGCGAAATGCTGGAAGAGGTGCGCAGCCAGGTGTTTGATGATCGCGTGTATGTGTTTACGCCTAAAGGCGATGTGGTGGATCTGCCATCCGGTTCGACGCCGCTGGACTTCGCTTACCACATCCACAGCGATATCGGGCATCGTTGTATCGGTGCCAAAATCAGCGGGCGCATTGTGCCCTTTACCTATCAGTTGCAGATGGGCGATCAGATTGAAGTCATCACCCAGAAGCAGCCGAACCCGAGCCGTGACTGGCTGAATCCTAACCTCGGCTACATCACCACCAGCCGTGGGCGTTCAAAGATTCACAACTGGTTCCGTAAGCAGGATCGTGACAAGAACATTCTCGCAGGTCGTCAGATTCTTGAGAGTGAATTGAGCCAGCTGGATATCAGTTTCCGCGAGGCGGAAAAAATTCTGCTGCCGCGCTACAACGTCAGTTCGCAGGACGAGTTGCTGGCGATGATTGGCGGCGGTGATATTCGCCTCAATCAGATGGTGAATTTCCTGCAGGCCAAACTCCATAAGCCGAGCGCTGAAGAGGAAGACCGTGAAGCGCTGCGTCAGCTGACGCAAAAAGCTTATACGCCAGCGCCGCGCAAAGAGGGCGGTCGTGTGGTGGTGGAGGGCGTCGGCAATCTGTTGCATCACATCGCTCGTTGCTGCCAGCCGATTCCGGGCGACGATATCGTCGGCTTTATTACCCAAGGCCGTGGTATTTCCATCCACCGCGCTGATTGTGATCAGCTTAATGAGCTGATCTCACACGCCCCGGAACGTATTGTTGATGCGGTATGGGGTGAGGATTATTCCAGTGGTTATTCGCTGGTGGTGCGCGTCACGGCCAACGATCGCAGCGGTTTACTGCGTGATATCACCACCATTCTGGCGAATGAAAAAGTGAACGTACTGGGTGTTTCCAGCCGCAGCGACACCAAAAAACAGCTCGCTACCATCGATATGGATATTGAGATTTACAACCAGCAGGTGCTGGGCCGCGTGCTGGCTCGCCTCAATCAGGTGCCGGATATTATTGACGCGCGCCGCTTGAACTGATGTTTGTCAGGTCGGCATAAATGCCGACCTTAGATTCATTCGGTGCGTCGCAGGGTCGCCATTTATGGCGACCTTTTCCATTTTTAACCGCTAAGGATCTCCCTCATGACAGCCCTCAACCGCTTGCTCACTATCATGCAAACCCTGCGCGACCCGGAGCGTGGTTGCCCTTGGGATCGTCAACAGACGTTCGCTTCCATTGCCCCTTACACGCTGGAAGAAACCTATGAAGTGATCGATGCCATTCAGCGCGAGGATTTTGACGATCTGCGCGGTGAATTAGGCGATCTGCTGTTCCAGGTGGTGTTTTACGCACAAATGGCGGATGAACAGCAGCGTTTCAACTTTGATGACATCTGCAATGCCATCAGCGACAAGCTGGAGCGCCGTCATCCGCATATCTTCGCCAATGTGCAGGCAGACACCACTCAGGAAGTACTCAAAAACTGGGAAGCGATTAAGCATCAAGAGCGAGCTGAAAAATCGCAGCATTCGGCGCTGGATGACATTCCCAAAGCACTGCCCGCTCTGATGCGCGCGCATAAAATTCAGAAGCGCTGCAGCACGGTGGGTTTTGACTGGAACACGCTGGGGCCGGTACTCGATAAAGTGTATGAAGAGATTGATGAGGTGATGCACGAAGCGCAGCAGGCGGTCATCGACAGCGACAAACTGGAAGAGGAGATTGGCGATCTGCTGTTCGCGACGGTGAATTTTTCACGCCATTTGGGCAGCAAAGCAGAAACGGCGTTGCAGAAAGCCAACGACAAATTTGAACGTCGCTTCCGCCAGGTTGAAAGCATTATCACGCAACAGGGGCTGGCAATGAACGACGCCACGCTGGAGCAGATGGAAGAGGCCTGGCAGCAGGTGAAAGCCTGTGAGAACAAAGACTCAGCGATTATTCCATAAATTGCCGATTATTCCTCCTCTGTGCATAATTTAGCCGCTTGAGCTTACTCGATTCAGCCTTGCGGCAACTTTGTGACGTACGTCAACATTTCACCCGCCTCTATCCGCTAAGTTGTCGGCTGCAATGCGCGGGGATGGTGTGATTGATCAATTGTGGCTTAGGACGACTTCGGGTATACTATTTTCCCGTCTTGGTTATTCCATCGTCTTTAAACCTAAACTCTCAGGTTCAGCATGACAACGAATTATATTTTTGTGACCGGCGGGGTTGTTTCCTCTCTGGGCAAAGGCATTGCCGCAGCCTCCCTCGCAGCCATCCTTGAAGCACGTGGTCTGAATGTGACCATCATGAAACTCGATCCGTACATCAACGTCGATCCGGGTACCATGAGCCCGACACAGCACGGTGAAGTGTTCGTCACCGATGATGGGGCCGAAACCGATCTGGATTTAGGTCACTACGAGCGTTTCATTCGCACCAAAATGTCTCGCCGTAACAACTTTACGACCGGTCGTATTTACTCAGAAGTACTGCGCAAAGAGCGTCGCGGTGACTATCTGGGTGCCACGATTCAGGTCATCCCGCATATCACCAATGCGATCAAAGAACGCATCATTGAAGGTGGCGAAGGCCACGATGTGGTTCTGGTTGAAATTGGCGGTACTGTCGGTGATATCGAGTCACTGCCGTTCCTCGAAGCCATTCGTCAGATGGCGGTTGATGTGGGCCGTGAACACACCATGTATATGCACCTGACGCTGGTGCCGTATATGGCGGCTGCAGGCGAAGTGAAAACCAAGCCAACCCAGCATTCAGTGAAAGAGCTGCTGTCGATCGGTATTCAGCCAGACGTGCTGATCTGCCGTTCAGATCGCGCTGTGCCGGCTAATGAACGCGCTAAAATCGCGCTGTTCTGTAACGTTCCGGAAAAAGCGGTTATTTCCCTGAAAGATGTGGATTCCATCTACAAAATCCCTGGCCTGCTGAAATCGCAGGGTCTGGATGACTATATCTGTAAGCGTTTCAACCTGAGCGCACCGGAAGCGAACCTGGCCGAATGGGAACAGGTTATTTACGAAGAAGCCAATCCGGGCGGCGAAGTGACCATTGGTATGGTCGGCAAATATGTCGAACTGCCCGATGCGTACAAATCAGTAATTGAAGCGCTGAAGCACGGTGGATTGAAAAATCGTGTGACCGTGAACATCAAGCTGATCGACTCGCAGGATGTGGAATCACGCGGTGTCGAAATTCTGAAAGATCTCGATGCTATCCTGATCCCTGGCGGCTTCGGCTACCGTGGTGTGGAAGGCAAAATGCTCACTGCGCAGTACGCCCGTGAGAACAACATCCCTTATCTGGGCATCTGCCTGGGTATGCAGATTGCGCTGATGGAGTTCGCACGCAATGTGGCCGGGATGGAAGGCGCCAACTCAACTGAATTTGTGCCAGACTGTAAGTACCCGGTGGTTGCGCTGATCACCGAATGGCGTGATGAAGAAGGTAACGTTGAGCAGCGTAGTGAGCAGAGCGATCTGGGCGGCACCATGCGCTTGGGAAGCCAGCAGTGCCAGCTGACGCCAGGAAGCAAAGTGCGCCAGCTGTACGGTTCTGACGTGATTACTGAACGTCACCGCCAT
Source organism: Pantoea sp. EA-12 (assembly GCF_030053355.1). Classification (NCBI taxonomy): domain Bacteria; kingdom Pseudomonadati; phylum Pseudomonadota; class Gammaproteobacteria; order Enterobacterales; family Erwiniaceae; genus Pantoea; species Pantoea sp. EA-12. The sequence continues at coordinate 61,642 of NZ_JASGBY010000020.1, forward strand.
CGTTATGAAGTGAACAATCTGCTGTTAAAGCCGATTGAAGCGGCGGGTCTGCATATTGCGGGCCGTTCCGGTGATGACCAACTGGTGGAGATCATTGAACTCCCGAATCATCCGTGGTTCGTAGCCTGTCAGTTCCACCCGGAATTTACGTCGACCCCGCGTGATGGTCATCCGCTGTTCGCTGGCTTTGTTAAAGCCGCGCAGGAGCACCAGAAGCGGTTAGCGAAGTAAGAGTTTAACGAACAGCGCGCGAACTTTTCGCGCGTTGTTTGTCTTAGGATTGACTAACTTGTACTGAGGAAAATCGAATGTCCAAAATCGTAAAAGTCATCGGTCGCGAAATCATCGACTCCCGTGGCAACCCGACTGTAGAAGCAGAAGTGCATCTGGAAGGCGGTTTCGTTGGTCTGGCTGCTGCGCCATCAGGTGCTTCAACCGGTTCTCGCGAAGCACTGGAGCTGCGTGACGGTGACAAATCTCGTTTCCTGGGCAAAGGTGTAACCAAAGCGGTTGCAGCTGTTAACGGTCCTATCGCTGCTGCGGTAACCGGTAAAGATGCCAAAGACCAGGCGAACATCGATAAGATCATGATCGAGCTGGACGGTACTGAGAACAAATCTAACTTCGGCGCTAACGCCATTCTGGCTGTTTCTCTGGCTGCGGCTAAAGCGGCTGCGGCTTCTAAAGGCCTGCCACTGTATGCGCACATCGCTGAACTGAACGGCACCCCAGGCAAATTCTCTATGCCTCTGCCAATGATGAACATCATCAACGGTGGTGAGCACGCCGACAACAACGTCGACATCCAGGAATTCATGATTCAGCCAGTTGGCGCGAAAAACGTGAAAGAAGCCATCCGTATGGGTTCTGAAGTTTTCCACAACCTGGCAAAAGTACTGAAAGCCAAAGGCATGAGCACTGCAGTGGGTGACGAAGGTGGCTACGCGCCAAACCTGGGTTCAAACGCTGAAGCTCTGGCTGTTATCGCTGAAGCGGTAAAAGCAGCCGGTTACGAGCTGGGCAAAGACATCACCCTGGCGATGGACTGTGCAGCATCTGAATTCTACAAAGACGGCAAATATGTGCTGGCTGGCGAAGGTAACAAAGCCTTCACCTCAGAAGAGTTCACGCACTTCCTGGAAGACCTGACTAAACAGTACCCAATCGTGTCTATCGAAGACGGTCTGGATGAATCTGACTGGGCGGGCTTCGCTTACCAGACTAAAGTTCTGGGCGACAAAATCCAGCTGGTTGGTGACGACCTGTTCGTGACCAACACCAAGATCCTGAAAGAAGGTATCGATAAAGGCATCGCTAACTCCATCCTGATCAAATTCAACCAGATCGGTTCTCTGACCGAAACTCTGGCTGCAATCAAGATGGCGAAAGACGCAGGCTACACCGCGGTGATTTCACACCGTTCAGGTGAAACTGAAGATGCGACCATCGCTGACCTGGCGGTCGGTACTGCTGCAGGCCAGATCAAAACCGGTTCTATGAGCCGTTCTGACCGTGTTGCTAAGTACAACCAGCTGATTCGTATCGAAGAAGCGCTGGGCGACAAAGCCCCGTTCAACGGTTTGAAAGAAGTTAAAGGCCAGTAATGGTCTGCTGATGTGGCCTGACCGGCTGCATCATCGCTGATAAAGCCCCGCCTCGTGCGGGGCTTTTGCTTTTTGCTGCGAAGCAGCTGTGAACCGACGGCGAAAATCTGCCATAATCTGCGCCTCGAATTTTAGACGTGAGTAAAAAATGTTCTACCCGATTAACGAAATGTTCCAGACCCTGCAGGGTGAAGGTTTTTACACCGGTGTTCCGGCGCTGTTCATCCGCTTGCAAGGATGTCCGGTGGGCTGTAGCTGGTGTGATACCAAACATACCTGGGAAAAGCTGGCCGATCGGGAGACATCGCTTGGCGATATTCTGGTGAAAACCGTGGAGAGCGACGCCTGGGGCAGCGCTGATGCGGCAATGCTGATTGAGACCATTCAGCGCCAGGGTTGGACCGCGCGCCATGTGGTGATCACTGGCGGCGAACCGGCGATTTTCGATTTGCGCCCGTTAACAGAAGCGCTTGAAGCCGCAGGCTTTGACTGCCAGATTGAAACCAGTGGCACCCATGAAGTGCAGTGCTCAGAAGCCACTTGGGTGACGGTTTCACCCAAAGTGAATATGCGTGGCGGTTATGATGTGTTGCCGCAGGCGTTGCAGCGAGCCGATGAAATTAAACATCCGGTGGCGCGTGAGCGTGATGTGGAAGCGTTAGATGCGTTGCTGGCCGGTCTGCACGACGATAAAAAACGCATTGTTGCGCTGCAACCGATCAGTCGTGGTGATGCGGCAACTAAACTCTGCATTGAGACCTGTATTGCCCGCAACTGGCGCCTTTCAATGCAGACACACAAGTATTTGAATATCGCCTGATAAGCCTGGTGCGCATCAACGCGCACCCGACGAAAACCGCACCAAGGATTTGAAGGCCATGCCCGACGAAACCGCACCAAGGATTTGAAGGCTATGCCCGACGAAATCGCATCTGGAATTTGATGGCCATGCCCGGCGAAATCGTACGGACGGTCGGTTTTCATTGTAGCGACCATGCCAATCACCGCACTGATTCAGCCATGTATGGCGACCGTCTGGCAACGGTTTATCCGTCTCGGAAGTTGACGGTCTCAGCCGCGATAGACACAACCTGCAGTACAGGTCTCTTTAATCATCACTGCGCTCAGCTCTGGCAAGATCGGCTTCATCTGATCCCAAATCCATTTCGCCAGCACTTCGCTGGTCGGGTTTTCCAGGCCAGGAATATCGTTAAGATAGTGATGATCAAGACGATCATAAATTGGCTTAAACGCCGCCTTCAGTTCGGCAAAATCCATTACCCAACCGGTATGCGCATCCACTTCACCGGTGATTTCCAACCGTACCAGGAACGAATGGCCATGCAGGCGACCACACTTATGCCCTTCAGGCACATGCGGTAAGCGGTGGGCTGATTCGAACTGGAACTCTTTAAATAGCGTGGTAGACATAATGGCTCTCAGACTTAAAAACCGCCGAATTCTACCTGAATCACAGATTTTTCGCACCCGCTACGAGTGAAAAGGGCATTTTGCGGCATCGATCTCACCATGCCTAATCTAATGCATTGAATAAAAACGGATTTATTTACCACTTTTGCCGATTAACTTTACCCGAAAAACCACTTAGTCATTTTGGTTATTTAATATGTCGAAGGCTTATTTAATCGTTAATATACAGCCCGGTAACCTACCCACTCTTCCGCCACCGATTGGTCCGGACTTCATACACTGGAATGTTTAACGCGATGACGACTCAGGCACCAGGTTCAATGCTCCCGCTTAATCCCGAGCAACTCGCGCGCTTACAGGCGGCGACCACGGATTTCAACACCACCCAGATGGCCTGGCTCTCTGGCTATTTTTGGGGCATGGTCAACCAGACACCCGGTGCCGCCGCTGCGCCTGCACCGGCTCAGGCTGAGACGCCGACCATTACGCTGATCTCCGCTTCGCAGACCGGTAACGCACGTCGCCTGGCTGAGCAACTGCGCGACGACCTGCTGGCCGCCAAGCTGAACGTCAATCTGGTCAATGCCGGCGACTACAAATTCAAACAGATCGGCCAGGAAAAATTGCTGGTGGTGGTGACCTCGACGCAAGGTGAGGGTGAGCCGCCAGAAGAAGCTGTTGCGCTGCATAAATTCCTGCTGTCGAAGAAAGCGCCGAAATGTGAAGGGACCGCTTTTGCCGTATTCGGCCTCGGCGATACCTCCTACGAATTCTTTAGCAAAGCCGGTAAAGACTTTGATGAGCGCCTGGCTGAGCTGGGTGCAGAACGCCTGCTGGATCGCGTTGATGCCGACGTGGAATATAAAGAGCAGGCCGCTGCCTGGCGTCAGCAAATCACTGAGATTCTGAAAGCGCGTGTACCCAGTGCGCCCTCTGCCGTAGCGGCAGTGGCCTCGACAGGCGCCGTCAACGAAATCCACAGTAGCCCATACAGCAAAGAAGCGCCGCTCACGGCCAGCTTCGCCGCGAACCAAAAAATCACCGGCCGCGATTCAGATAAAGATGTACGTCATATTGAAATCGACCTTGGTGATTCCGGCCTGCGCTATCAGCCGGGTGATGCGTTGGGTGTGTGGTTTGAAAACGACGCCGAGCTGGTGCAGGAGTTGCTGCAACTGGTTTGGTTGAAAGGTGACGAAGCGATTGAAGTGAACGGCGAAACCCTGCCGCTGGCGGAAGCACTGCAAAAGCATTATGAGCTGACGGTGAATACTCCGCAGATCGTCGAGCAGTATGCAGCGTTGTCACGTAACGATGCGCTGCTGGCGCTGGCAGGTGATAAACCAAAGCTGCAGAGCTATGCGCAGAGTTTCCCGATTGTCGATATGGTGCGTCAGGCACCGACGGAATTGAATGCGGAACAACTGACCGGGCTGCTGCGTCCGCTCACGCCGCGCCTCTACTCTATCGCCTCGTCACAAGCGGAAACCGATACCGAAGTGCATATCACGGTGGGTGCGGTGCGCTACGAAATTGATGGTCGTCAGCGCGGCGGTGGTGCATCAACCTGGCTGGCGGATCGCATCGAAGAAGACGGTGATATTCGTGTGTTTATTGAACACAACGATAACTTCCGTCTGCCAGCGAATCCGGAAACGCCGGTGATTATGGTCGGCCCAGGCACGGGCATCGCACCGTTCCGCTCCTTTATGCAGCAGCGTGATAACGACGGCGCGAGCGGTAAAAACTGGCTGTTCTTTGGTAACCCGCACTTCACCGATGATTTCCTCTATCAGGTGGAGTGGCAGAGATACGTTAAAGACGGCTTGCTGACTAACATTGATTTAGCGTGGTCACGCGACCAGGCTGAGAAAATATACGTACAAGATAAAATCCGCGCGAAAGGGGCGGAAGTGTGGCGCTGGATTGAAGAGGGCGCGCACCTTTACGTCTGTGGTGACGCTAATCGCATGGCGAAAGACGTCGAGCAGGCATTACTGGATGTGGTGGTCGAACACGGCGGCATGGATCGTGAAACGGCTGACGAATTTTTAAGTGAGCTGCGCATTGAGCGCCGTTATCAGCGAGACGTTTACTAATGAGCGAAAAACATCCTGGACCGCTGGTCGTTGAAGGCAAGCTAACTGACGCTGAGCGTCTGAAAAAACAGAGTAACTACCTGCGTGGCACCATCCTCGAAGACCTTGATGATGGCCTGACCGGCGGCTTTACCGGCGATAACTTCCTGCTGATCCGTTTTCACGGTATGTACCAGCAGGATGACCGCGATATCCGCGCCGAGCGTGCCGCACAGAAGCTGGAACCGCGCCATGCCATGATGCTACGTTGCCGTTTGCCGGGTGGCATCATCACGCCAACTCAGTGGCTGGCGATTGATAAGTTCGCCACCGATAAAACCATTTATGGCAGCATCCGTCTGACTAACCGCCAGACCTTCCAGTTCCACGGCATTCTGAAAAAGAACGTGAAGCCGACGCATCAGATGCTGCATGAAGTCGGTCTTGACGCGCTGGCCACCGCCAACGATGTTAACCGTAACGTGTTGTGTACCTCAAACCCGGTGGAGTCTGAGCTGCATCAGGAAGCCTATGAGTGGGCGAAAAAACTCTCTGAGCATCTGCTGCCGCAAACCCGTGCTTACGCCGAGATTTGGTGGGACAAAGAGAAAGTCGCGACGACCGATAAAGAGCCGATCCTCGGCGAAACCTATCTGCCGCGTAAATTCAAAACCACAGTGGTGGTGCCGCCGCATAATGATGTCGATCTACATGCCAACGATCTGAATTTCATCGCTATTGCGGAGAAAGGCAAACTGATTGGCTTTAACCTGTTAGTCGGCGGTGGACTGTCGATCGATCACGGTAACAAAGCGACGTATGCACGTACCGCCAGCGAGTTTGGCTTCTTGCCCGTAGAGAAGATTCTCGACGTGGCCGCAGCCGTTGTGACGACGCAGCGTGACTGGGGTAACCGCACCGATCGTAAGAATGCGAAGACCAAGTACACACTGGAGCGCGTGGGTGTTGAGACCTTTAAAGCGGAAGTGGAAAAACGTGCCGGTCTGACGTTTGAACCGATTCGCCCCTATGCTTTCACCACGCGCGGCGACCGTGTTGGCTGGGTGAAAGGCATCGACAAAAAATGGCATTTGACGCTGTTTATCGAAAACGGTCGTTTACTGGATTATCCCGGTCGTCCGCTCAAGCGCGGCATTGCCGAGATTGCCAAAATTCACCAGGGCGATTTCCGCCTCACCGCCAACCAGAACCTGATTGTGGCGGGCGTGCCGGAGAAGCAAAAAGCGCAGATTGAAGCCATCGCCCGTGAACACGGTTTGATGGAAGCGGTGACGCCGCAGCGCGAAAACTCCATGGCTTGCGTGGCATTCCCGACTTGCCCACTGGCGATGGCGGAAGCCGAGCGCTTCCTGCCGTCCTTCGTCACCAAAGTCGAAGAGATCATGCACAAGCATGGTGTCGGCGAAGAGCACATCGTGCTACGCGTTACCGGTTGCCCGAACGGTTGTGGCCGTGCTTTGCTGGCAGAGTTAGGTCTGGTGGGTAAAGCACCGGGCCGTTACAACTTACACATTGGCGGCAACCGCATGGGCACGCGCATTCCGCGTATGTACCGCGAGAACATCAACGAAGGCGAAATCCTGGCCAGCATCGACGAACTGGTCGCGCGCTGGGCAACCGAGCGCCACGCTGATGAAGGCTTTGGTGACTTCGTGATTCGCGTCGGCATTATCAAAGCCGTGGTTGATCCCGCCCGTGATTTTTGGGACTCGGAGGTAGTATGACGGTATTGGATCTCGCAGCACTGAATAGCGGCAGTAAAGTCGATCGCATCATGGCGTTGGCGGAAAGCAACGTGCAGCTGGAGAAGCTCTCCGCTGAGCAGCGCGTCAGCTGGGCGCTGGAAAACCTGCCCGGTGCGTTTGTGCTCTCTTCCAGCTTTGGTATTCAGGCGGCGGTTTTGCTGCACATGGTGACGCAGCAGAAACCGGATACCCCGGTGATCCTGACCGATACTGGCTACCTGTTCCCGGAAACCTATCGCTTTATTGATGAGCTGACCGAAAAGCTCAATCTCAATCTGCAAATCTTCCGCGCGGAGACCTCTCCCGCGTGGCAGGAAGCGCGCTACGGCAAACTGTGGGAGCAGGGTGTTGAAGGGATTGAGCAGTACAACCAGATTAACAAAGTCGAACCGATGAACCGCGCACTGGAAACCTTGGGTGCGCAGACGTGGTTTGCCGGCCTGCGCCGCGATCAATCTGGCAGCCGTGCCAGTTTGCCGGTGCTGGCAGTGCAGCGTGGCGTGTTCAAGATTCTGCCGATCATTGACTGGGACAATCGCCAGGTGCATCAGTACTTGACGCAGCACGGCCTGAAATACCACCCGCTGTGGGATGAAGGCTATTTGTCGGTCGGCGATTCGCACACCACGAAGAAGTGGGAACCGGGCATGGCTGAGGAAGAGACGCGCTTCTTCGGCCTGAAGCGCGAGTGCGGGTTGCACGAGGGTTAATTGATTTGGTCGGCATTAATGCCGACCTTACAGACTCGTCATAGGGAGCGCATTGATGCGCTCCTTTTTATTAAATCCCTTTTAACCCAGCAAACGCTTCCGCAGCACGCGTCACGTTTACTTTTGTCACGTCATAATGCGCGACTGCCACAAACGGATCTTCCGCCAGAATGCTGTCTAAGCGGGCGCGATCCATATCCTTCACCAACACCATGCCGCCCGTGCGCGGATCCTTACGGCCTGCCGCAATAAAATCGCCGCTGTCAAAATAACGATCCAGCCATTCAATATGCGGTGCCAGCAGCGCATCGGCTTCTTCTGCCGGACGGAAATAGTTCAGATACACCACGTACATAGCAAATCCTTAAGTTGTTGGGTTGGCCAGCTCGGTGAGCAGTGGCAGTAAGATCTTCACGCTGTCGCGTGTGCGTTGGGTAATGCGACCCGGTAACCAGCGATCCAGATAAGTGAGATTATCCCGGTCCGTTTGATGTCGTACGTTGCCATCCGGGAAGTGGCTGGAGTGCGCCCGCTGCTGCGCGCCATCTTTATTACCCAGCGCCCAGTTCGCCGCGGTGACATCCAGCAACGGCATCCCGGCTTTATCGAACGGGTTGACGCCAGGATAGTCACGCGGAGCCAGGGTGTGGCTGGCGGCTGAAATGCCGTAGCGACGAGCCAGCTGCAATGCACGTGCACTGGTTTGCTTGCGCACCGCTGAGGGGGTGTTAGTACCACTGTTAAAGTAGAGATGATCGCCAACGATCAGGCTGTTCAGATCAATCACTAACAGGGTGTTTTTCTTCTCCTGCACGCTCATGCGCGACAGGTAATCGTCCATGCCATGCAGCCCGGCTTCACCGGCACTCAAGGCGACAAAGCGAACACCGTAATGCAGTGGGGTTTTACTCAACTGCTGTGCCAGTTCCAGCATCACGCCCAAGCCTGAGGCATTATCATCGACACCTTGCAGACGCAGACCGCCAAGATTGTTATCCGCTTCGTGGCGGCTGAGCGGCGTCCAGGTATCCAGATGCGTGACGATCAGGATTTCCTGCGGCACGCTTCCCGCCCGAGCGGCAATCACCGAGGTGGCGGAGACTTTGCGCGGGCGCGTCTCGCCTTTGCGCTCTGACCAGTTGTAGCTGGTGTTGAACTGGCGGGTGTTGCTCTTGTAGCCCAGCTCGGTGAACTGCTGTTGCAGATAATCGGCGGTCATGAGTTCGGCAGGGCTGCCGCTCATGCGGCCGGGGAAATAGGTGGCAATGTGGCGCAGTTGCTGTTCAGCAAAATGCCCAGGCGTGTAAGGGGCAGCTTGGGCAAAGAAAGGCAAACCGCCCGCGATCAGTGCAGCCAGCACGGTGCGGCGGAGAGTGGCAAACATAGTAATGGTCCTTTTCTGACATCCCGTCATGCTAAAAAAATTCTGAGTTAGTATGAAACTGTGACCGCGTTTGCACAATTTGAATTGCTCCGAAACACCAGCAATATCATTTGTTAAGCACAAATTGTTATCAGCAATCCTGGGCCGTTATTCCATTCGGTAACTACTAATGCTAATTCGTAATTTCATCTGCCAGAAGGTGGGAAAGTATAGTCGCGTTAACTTATTGTAAAACTAGCAAGGTTAACGTGGATTATCTGCCTCTCTTTGCCGATCTCAAAAACCGCCCGGTGCTCGTTGTCGGCGGTGGCGAAATCGCTGCGCGTAAAATCGAACTGCTGCGTCGCGCCGGTGCGCGCGTGCTGGTGGCAGCGCGCGATCTCGGCCATGAGTTGCAGGCGCTGCTGGATATTAACGCGATTGAGTGGATCGCCTCCAGCTTCGAACCAACACAACTCGACGGCGTATTTCTGGTGATCGCTGCCACCGATGACAATGCGCTTAACGCGCAGGTGTTTGATGCGGCGAATGCGCGTCACAAGCTGGTTAACGTGGTAGACGATCAGCCGAAATGCAGCTTTATCTTCCCATCTATTGTTGACCGCTCTCCCTTAGTGGTGGCGATCTCCTCCAGTGGAACGGCCCCAGTTTTGGCGCGCCTGTTGCGTGAAAAAATTGAGGCGCTGTTGCCCGCTAATCTCGGTCAGATGGCTGAAGTGGCAGGGCAGAGGCGCGACAAAGTGAAACAGCGCTATCGCAGCATGTCTGAACGCCGTCGCTTCTGGGAACGGGCATTCAATGGTCTTTTCGCCAGCCAGATGTCTGCTGGCAACGTCAATGAAGCGCGCCGAACCCTCGATCGTGAGCTGGAAAACAACACCGATAACCAGGGCGAAATCACGCTGGTGGGCGCAGGGCCAGGTGACAGCGGTTTGCTGACCCTGCGCGGTTTGCAAGTGATGCAACTGGCCGATGTGGTGCTGTATGACCATCTGGTGAGTGACGAGGTGCTGGAGCTGGTTCGCCGCGATGCCGATCGCATCTGTGTGGGCAAACGTGCCGGGGCGCACTCGGTTTCACAGGAAGAGACCAACGCCATGCTGGTCGAACTGGCACAGCAGGGCAAACGCGTGGTGCGTCTGAAAGGTGGCGATCCCTTTATCTTTGGCCGTGGTGGTGAAGAGTTGCAGGCGGCGAAAGCGGCAGGCATTCCTTTCCAGGTGGTGCCGGGCATTACCGCCGCCGCAGGCGCGACCGCCTATGCGGGTATCCCACTGACTCACCGCGACCACGCGCAGAGCGTGCTGTTTGTTACCGGCCATCTGCGCAGTGACAGTGCAGGCATTGACTGGCCTTCGCTGGCGCGTGCGCGTCAGACGCTGGCGATTTATATGGGCACGATGAAAGCAGCGGAAATTGCTGCGGGCCTTATCGAACATGGACGCGCAGCCACCACGCCAGTGGCGGTGATCGGTTGCGGTACGCGTCAGGATCAGCAAGTGCTGACCGGAACATTAGATCAACTTGAGGCGCTGGCTGCAGCCGCGCCCACGCCAGCACTGATCGTGATTGGCGAAGTGGTGAATTTACACGGGCAACTCGCCTGGTTCCAACATTCGGCACAGCAGGGGGCTCGCGAGTCCGCCGTTGTCAATTTGGCTTGAGGAAAAATTATGGACCAAAATCGACTTACTCATCTGCGCCAACTGGAGGCAGAGAGTATCCATATCATCCGCGAGGTAGCGGCCGAGTTCAGTAATCCGGTGATGATGTACTCCATCGGTAAAGACTCTTCGGTGATGCTGCATCTGGCGCGTAAGGCCTTCTATCCGGGCACGCTGCCATTTCCGCTGCTGCATGTTGATACCGGCTGGAAATTCCGTGAAATGTACGAATTCCGCGATCGCACGGTGAAAAACATGGGTGCAGAACTGCTGGTTCACCGCAACCCGGAAGGCGTGGCGATGGGCATCAACCCGTTTGTGCACGGCAGCGCCAAGCATACCGATATCATGAAGACCGAAGGTCTGAAGCAGGCGCTGAACAAATACGGTTTTGATGCTGCTTTCGGCGGTGCACGTCGTGATGAAGAGAAATCTCGCGCCAAAGAACGTATCTACTCGTTCCGCGATCGTTTCCACCGCTGGGACCCTAAAAACCAGCGTCCAGAACTGTGGCACAACTACAACGGCCAGATTAACAAAGGCGAAAGCATCCGCGTGTTCCCGCTCTCCAACTGGACCGAGCTGGATATCTGGCAGTACATCTTCCTCGAAAACATCGAAATTGTGCCGCTCTACCTTGCTGCACCGCGTCCAGTGCTGGAGCGCGATGGCATGTTAATGATGATTGATGACGATCGTATCGATCTGCAGCCAGGCGAAGTGATCAAGCAGCGCATGGTGCGTTTCCGCACCCTCGGCTGCTGGCCGCTGACCGGTGCGGTGGAGTCTGAAGCACAGACGCTGCCGGAAATTATTGAAGAGATGCTGGTCTCCACCACCAGTGAACGCCAGGGACGTGTGATTGACCGTGACCAGGCCGGTTCGATGGAAATGAAGAAACGTCAGGGTTATTTCTAAGGAGACGCAGATGAATACCGTAATTGCACAACAGATTGCCGATCAGGGCGGCGTAGAAGCCTGGCTGACCGCGCAACAACATAAAAGCCTGCTGCGTTTCCTGACCTGCGGTAGCGTGGATGACGGCAAAAGTACCTTGATTGGCCGTCTGCTGCACGATACGCGCCAGATTTATGAAGATCAGCTGTCATCACTGCATAACGACAGCAAACGTCACGGTACGCAAGGTGAGAAGCTGGATCTGGCGCTGCTGGTGGATGGCCTGCAGGCCGAGCGCGAGCAGGGCATCACCATTGATGTGGCCTACCGCTACTTCTCCACCGAGAAGCGTAAGTTCATTATCGCCGACACGCCGGGACATGAGCAGTACACCCGTAATATGGCGACCGGTGCTTCGACCTGTGATTTAGCGATTCTGTTGATTGATGCGCGTAAAGGCGTGCTGGATCAAACCCGTCGTCACAGCTTTATCTCCACGCTGCTGGGGATCAAACACCTGGTGGTGGCCATCAACAAGATGGATTTGGTGGATTACAGCCAGGAGACCTACGAGCAGATTAAGCAGTCTTATCTTGATTTCGCAGAACAGCTGCCTGCCGATCTGGATATCCGCTTTGTGCCGATGTCTGCGCTGGAAGGGGATAACGTTGCGACGCCAAGCGTCACCATGCCTTGGTACAGCGGCCCAACGCTGCTTGATGTGCTGGAAACCGTAGAGCTGAACCGCGTGGTGGATCATCAACCGATGCGTTTCCCGGTCCAGTACGTGAACCGTCCGAACCTCGATTTCCGTGGCTATGCCGGGACGCTGGCATCGGGCACGGTGCAGGTGGGCCAGCGCGTCAAAGTGCTGCCATCTGGCGTGGAATCTACCGTCTCTCGCATCGTTACTTTTGATGGCGATCTACAGGAAGCGGCGGCTGGCGAAGCGATTACGCTGGTGCTGAAGGATGAAATCGACATTAGCCGTGGTGATCTGCTGGTCGATGCCGGTGCCGACCTGCAAGCGGTGCAATCCGCTACAGTGGATGTGGTGTGGATGGCGGAACAGCCTCTGCAGCCAGGCCAGAGCTATGAAGTGAAGATCGCGGGCAAGAAAGCGCGTGGTCGTATCGAGAAGATCATTCACCAGGTTGAGATCAACACCCTGGAGAAACGTGCAGTGGAAAGCCTGCCGTTGAACGGTATAGGTCTGGTGGAAATCACCTTTGATGAGCCGATGGTGCTGGATGCCTATCAGCAGAACCCGGTTACCGGTGGCATGATCTTTATTGATCGTCTGAGCAACGTGACCGTGGGGGCGGGGATGATCAACCAACCGCAGACCGAAGTGCGCGCCCAGGCTGGTCAATTCAGTGATTTTGAGCTGGAGTTGAATGCGTTGGTGCGTCGTCACTTCCCACACTGGAACGCACGCGACCTGCTGGGTGGCAAGTAATGGCGCAACACGACGAAAACGTGGTGTGGCATGACCATCCTGTCACGCGGGAAGAGCGTGAACAGCAGCACGGCCATCAAGGCGTGGTGCTGTGGTTCACCGGGCTTTCGGGCTCGGGAAAATCCACGGTGGCGGGTGCGCTGGAGCAGGCGCTGCATCGCGTAGGTGTCAGTACTTATCTGCTGGATGGGGATAACGTGCGCCACGGTCTGTGCCGTGACCTCGGTTTCAGCGATGACGACCGCAAAGAGAACATCCGGCGTGTGGGTGAAGTAGCGAAACTGATGGTGGATGCCGGGTTAGTGGTGTTAACCGCCTTTATTTCGCCCCATCGCGCTGAACGCCAGATGGTGCGCGAACTGCTCGGCGCAGGACAGTTTGTTGAAGTGTTTGTTGATACCCCGTTGGCGGTGTGCGAAGCGCGCGATCCTAAAGGTTTATACAAAAAGGCCCGCGCTGGTGAGTTACGCAATTTCACCGGCATCGACAGCGTTTATGAGGCACCAGACGCGCCAGAAATCCATCTTGATGGGGAACAATTGGTTACAAAACTGACCGCCCAATTGTTAGACCTCCTGCGCCACCGCGATATCATCAGATCCTGAACCGACAGCGGCAAATCTCTTTGGGTTTGCCGCGTTTTAGCGTCAACAGGATCTCTATGCAGAACGTTACCCCCATGCTGACACGCAAAGATGAACGCACCCCGGATGAGCCGATCTCATCATTGCCGGGTGGCGTGATTGGCTTTCTCTCGTACTGGTGCGCACTGGCGATTCCGTTCATGCTCTACGGCTCCAACACGTTATTCTTCTTCCTGTATACGTGGCCGTTCTTCCTCGCGTTGTTGCCTGTTTCTGTTCTGATCGGCATCGTACTCAGCCTGATGATTCGGGGCCGTCTCATCGTGAGTGGGGTAATCACCGCCATCGTCGTCGTGTGCCTTTTCTGGCTGTTGTTCTCATTTCTCTCTGGTTGGTAACGCCCACCTGATGTGTAAACGCATCGGCAGGTTACAAAACTTTACCTGCCGTCCCGTTATTATTTGTACAGGCAACGGTCAATGCGCGGCATTTTCGCTGCGACTGTGGAGTCCTGTGCGAAGTTATGGGATGATTGGGCCGTTTTTCAGGGGGCGGGGATGGGAAAACTGACGCTACTGTTGCTCGTGCTGCTGGGATGGCTTCAATATTCTCTGTGGCTGGGTAAGAACGGTATTCATGATTATACGCGCGTCAATGAAGACGTCGCGTCACAACAGGCGAATAACGCCAAACTCAAAGCGCGTAACGATCAGCTGTTTGCCGAAATTGACGATCTCAATGGCGGTTCTGAAGCGATCGAGGAACGCGCACGCAATGAACTGGGCATGATTAAGCCCGGCGAGACTTTCTATCGCCTGGTGGCAGACCAGAACAAACGTAACGCGCAACAAGCTGCGCAAAATCAACAACGATAAACCATGAACAACCTCTCTTCCCTTGCGGATGTGATTGCCGTGGTGCCTGCCGCGGGCGTCGGCAGCCGCATGCAGGCTGCTTGCCCCAAACAGTATCTGACCATCGGTCAATTTACCCTTCTTGAACACAGCGTTGCGCGCTTAATGGCGCACCCAGCGGTGAAGCAAGTGATTGTGCCCATCAGCCCCGACGACGGCTGGTTCGACTCACTGCCTCTGGCGCAGGACCCGCGCGTATTGCGGGTGACCGGCGGTGACACGCGCGCCGAATCGGTACTGGCCGGATTACAGGCGATTAAACACCACGAGTGGGTGCTGGTGCATGATGCGGCGCGTCCGTGCCTGCATCCTGATGACCTGGCGCGGCTGCTGGCGATTCGTGAATACAGTAAAGTCGGTGGAATCCTTGCGGCACCGGTGCGAGACACCATGAAGCGCGCTGAGCCGGGCAAAACAGCCATTGCCCATACCGTTGAGCGCGAAGATTTATGGCACGCGCTGACGCCGCAATTTTTCCCGCATCCACTCCTGACCGCATGCCTGACGCGCGCCCTCAATGAAGGCGCTACCATTACTGATGAAGCCTCGGCGCTGGAATACTGCGGCTATCATCCAGAGTTGGTGAGTGGACGCAGCGACAATATCAAGGTGACGCGGCCAGAAGATCTGGCGCTGGCGGCCTTCTATCTAACCCAGATTGATTTAAAGGAGCGCGCATGATGCGTATCGGTCACGGTTTTGACGTTCACGCTTTTGGCGGCGAAGGTCCGTTAGTGATTGGCGGGGTGCGAATTCCCTTCGAGCACGGTTTTATTGCCCACTCAGACGGTGATGTGGCGCTGCACGCGCTGACCGATGCCCTGCTGGGCGCGGTGGCGATGGGCGATATCGGCAAGCTCTTCCCGGATACCGATCCAGCATTCAAAGGTGCGGATAGCCGTGGCCTGCTGCGCGAAGCCTGGCGTCGTATCCAGTTGAAAGGCTATCGCATCGGCAACGTTGACGTCACCATCATCGCTCAGGCCCCGAAAATGTTGCCACATGTGCCACAAATGCGCGTCAACATCGCCGAAGATCTGGGGTGCCATATGGATGACGTCAACGTCAAAGCGACCACCACCGAAAAGCTTGGCTTTACCGGTCGCGGTGAAGGCATTGCCTGCGAAGCTGTGGCGCTGCTGGTAAAGGCTGATTAAGGATGAGTGAGCTGCTTTACCTGCATGGCGTACCGAGCGCAACGGGCGTCATTAAAGCCAATCCCGAAGATTTTGTGGTGATTGAGGATCTTGGCTATCCCTATGATGGCGAAGGTGAGCAGGTGCTGGTGCGCATCCGTAAAATCGGCTGCAACACTCGTTTTGTGGCGGAAGCCATCGCCAAATTTCTGGGTGTGCATCAGCGCGACATGAGCTATGCCGGCATGAAAGATCGTCATGCGGTGACGGAGCAGACGCTGTGTTTCCGAGTGCCGGGCAATGGCATGCCAAATCTGGCAGGCTTCCAGTTGGAAGGTGTCGAGATCCTGCAGGTGATCCGCCACAAGCGCAAACTGCGTACGGGCGCGCTGGCGGGCAATGCATTCCGTTTGGTGGTCAGGCAGGTCTCTGACCGCGCCGAGGTGGAAGGGCGGCTGCAACGTATCCAGCAAGGCGGTGTGCCTAATTATTTTGGCGAGCAGCGCTTTGGACGCGGCGGTAATAACCTGACGCAGGCCAGGCTGTGGGGGGAAGAAAAATTCCGTCCACGCGATCGCAGCATGAAAGGTATTTTGTTATCTGCGGCGCGCAGCCACTTGTTCAATCAGGTGACCAGTGCACGCCTGCAACGTGATGGCGCGCTGGATCGCGTGCAAGTGGGTGACGCATTACAACTGGCCGGGCGTGGTAGCTGGTTTGTAGCGCAGGCAGAAGAGCTGCCTGACTTACAGCAACGCGTGGATAATCATGGGTTGCGTATTACCGCACCGTTGCCGGGTCGTGGTGATTCAGGTCCTCAGGGCGAGGCGCTGGCTTTCGAGCAACACACGCTGACTGCGGCCACGGATCTGCTGACCTTGCTCGATCGCGAAAAAGTGGATGCTGCACGCCGCGCAATGCTGGTGGTGCCGAAAGATCTAAGCTGGAACTGGTGGGATGATGTGACGCTGGAAATGCAGTTCTGGTTGCCTGCCGGGAGTTTCGCCACCAGCGTGGTGCGTGAACTGCTGAGCAACGGTGCCGCTGCGCCTATCAGTGACGAATAAGCTTTTAATCTGTTTAATAGCCCGGCTCCAACGCCGGGTTTTTTCACGCTCCGGCTGCGCATTGTTGCGGCAAACGCCGTAAGTTCCGTGATTTACGTCTACCACTTCCCGCGCCTCACCGCTAGAATGCAAACATCCTTGCCTCTCATTTAGGGCGTCAGAACGATGACGATCTGGAGAGTCAGGGACCCGTTGAATGAACAAAGGTCAGGAACCGATGCGGATATTGCTCAGCAACGACGATGGTATTCATGCTCCCGGCATTCAGACGCTGGCTCGCGCACTGCGTGAGTTTGCGGAAGTGCAGGTTGTCGCGCCCGATCGCAATCGTAGCGGCGCATCAAATTCCCTGACGCTGGAAACACCGCTGCGCACCTTCACCCATGAAAACGGGGATATCGCGGTGCAGATGGGTACACCGACTGACTGCGTGTTTCTCGGGGTCAACAAACTGATGCAACCGCGCCCGGATATTGTGGTTTCGGGGATCAATGCCGGCCCCAACCTGGGTGACGATGTGATCTATTCTGGTACCGTGGCGGCGGCGATGGAAGGCCGACATCTCGGATTGCCCGCGCTGGCTGTCTCGCTGAATGGACATCAGCATTATGCTACCGCTGCCGCCGTGACCTGTACGCTGTTGCGTGCCTTGTCGCACAAACCGCTGCGTACTGGGCGTATCCTGAATATCAATGTGCCTGACGTGCCGTTAGCCGACATCAAAGGTTTTCGCGTCACACGCTGCGGCAGCCGCCATCCTGCCGATCAGGTGATCTGTACCGAAGACCCGCGCGGCCACACGCTTTACTGGATTGGCCCGCCAGGGGAAAAGCTTGATGCTGGCCCCGATACCGATTTCGCGGCGCTGGATGCGGGTTATGTCTCACTGACTGCACTGCATGTGGATTTGACGGCACACGCGGCGCAAGAGGTATTAAGTGACTGGCTGATCCAGGCTGAGGACGTTCTGGCATGGTGAACCGGCGTATCGAAACGCTGTTAGAGCAACTGCGTGCACAAGGGATTCTCGATGAGCATTTGCTGAAAGCCATCGCAGATGTCCCGCGTGAGCGCTTTATCGATGAGGCGTTTGAACACAAAGCCTGGGAAAACGTTGCGCTACCGATTGGTAACGGACAGACAATTTCACAGCCCTACATGGTCGCGCGCATGACGGCCTTGTTGGAACTGAACCCGGAATCGCGCGTGCTGGAAATTGGCACCGGTTCTGGCTATCAAACTGCCATTCTGGCACATCTGGTTAATCACGTTTATTCCGTGGAACGGATCAAAGGGTTGCAGTGGCAGGCCAAGCGCCGCCTCAAACAACTCGACCTGCATAATATCTCCACGCGACACGGCGACGGCTGGCAAGGCTGGGCGGCACGTGGACCCTTTGACGCCATTATCGTCACGGCGGCTCCCCCTGAAATTCCGACTGCGCTGATAGCGCAATTAGGAGAGGGTGGCAGAATGGTGCTGCCAGTGGGCGAAGATCAGCAGGTATTGAAGCGTTTACGTCGTCAGGGTGATGAATTTGTTGAAGAAATCATCGAGCCCGTCCGCTTTGTGCCGTTAGTTCAAGGCGATCTGGCCTGAGCCGTCGCTACGTAATTCTTCACAACTGTTACATGGCACGGCGCAGTTGATATTGTTACTATCCTTGTTAATCAATGCGAAAGACCGTTTTCAACCTACTCAGTAGTGAAAAATGCGGTCATCGCGGTCATACAGTTTTATCCAGGATTGCCATAACGGGGGATCAATGAGCACGGGAAGCACAACATTTCAATTACGCCGTTTGGCGGCACTTTCACTGGTCGGTTTTTGGTTGGCGGGCTGTAGCTCTGGCGACAATACTCAGGCACCGATTAGCCAGATTGGCGGCGGTGGTGCGGACAGCGGTATGTCTTCTGCGCCGAGTGGCGGCATGCTCTCATCCCAGAACAGCACGGTGCCTGCCATGCCACACGGAGGAATGTTAAGCGGTGGTACACCATCGGCTGCACCCTCAGGTGGAATGGTTAGTGGCAATAATAATGTTGTCACGCAAAATGGTCGCATCGTGTACAACCGCAATTATGGGAATATTCCTAAAGGCAGTTACGGTGGTGAAACTTACACCGTTAAACGCGGTGATACGCTCTTCTACATTGCCTGGATTACCGGCAATGACTTCCGCGACCTGGCGCAACGCAATAACGTCCCGGCCCCGTATGGCCTGGAAGCTGGGCAAGTTCTGCAGGTTGGCAACGGTAATGGCCAGACTATTACCGGTGGTAACGCGATAACCGCAGCGGACGCCACGCAGGGCGGAGTGCCGGTTGCATCCAACCAGACGCAAATTAAATCTGCCCCTGTTGCACAGCAACCTGTTATTACGTATTCTGATGATTCGGGTTCGTCAGGCAGTAAATTGCTGCCGTCGAAAGGGGCAAATAATGTGGCAACGACCACAGCTCCGGTTACCGCACCGCCTACAGTCAGCAGCACGACTAACAGCACAACACCAGTGGGAAGCTGGCGTTGGCCGACTGATGGGAAGATCATCGATAACTTCTCCGCTGCGGAAGGCGGAAATAAAGGGATCGATATCGCCGGTTCGCGTGGACAACCTGTCGTCGCCACTGCATCAGGAAGGGTGGTATACGCAGGCAACGCGCTCCGTGGGTACGGTAATTTAATCATCATCAAACACAATGATGATTACCTGAGCGCCTACGCCCACAACGACTCTATGCTGGTCCGGGAACAACAGGAAGTTAAGGCGGGGCAAAAAATAGCTACCATGGGTAGCACCGGAACCAGTTCAGTAAGATTACATTTTGAAATTCGTTACAAGGGGAAATCCGTAAACCCGTTGCGTTATTTACCGCAGCGATAATCCGGCAGAACCTTGGTGTTCTGCCCTTGGATCACGGGTAGGAGCCGCTTATGAACCAGAATACGCTGAAAGTTAACGAGTTACATGAAGATGCGGAATTCGAGGAGAACGGAGCTGAGGTTTTTGATGAGAAGGCTCTCGTTGAGAACGAACCTGGTGATAGCGAAGTAGCTGAAGAAGAGCTGTTGTCACAGGGTGCGACGCAACGCGTTTTGGATGCGACGCAGCTTTACCTCGGTGAGATTGGTTACTCTCCTTTGTTAACGGCGGAAGAAGAAGTGTTCTTCGCTCGTCGTGCATTGCGAGGTGATATTCCTTCTCGCCGCCGCATGATAGAAAGTAATTTACGCTTGGTGGTGAAGATTGCCCGTCGTTATAGCAATCGTGGTCTGGCGCTGCTGGATCTGATTGAAGAGGGTAATCTCGGCCTCATCCGTGCCGTGGAGAAGTTTGACCCAGAACGTGGGTTCCGTTTCTCGACATACGCCACCTGGTGGATTCGTCAGACTATTGAACGGGCGATCATGAATCAAACCCGTACCATCCGTCTGCCGATCCACATCGTTAAAGAGTTAAATGTTTACCTGCGAACCGCGCGTGAACTTTCGCATAAGCTTGATCATGAGCCGAGTGCAGAAGAGATTGCCGAGCAGCTAGACAAGCCGGTTGATGACGTAAGCCGTATGCTGCGTCTCAATGAGCGTATTACCTCGGTTGACACACCGCTGGGTGGAGATTCCGAAAAAGCGCTGCTGGATATCCTGGCCGATGAGAAAGACAACGGTCCGGAAGACACCACGCAGGACGATGATATGAAACAAAGCATCGTTAAGTGGTTGTTTGAATTGAATGCCAAGCAGCGTGAAGTGCTGGCACGTCGTTTCGGCCTGTTAGGCTATGAAGCGGCGACGCTGGAAGATGTAGGCCGTGAAATCGGGTTGACCCGTGAGCGTGTCCGTCAGATTCAGGTTGAAGGCCTGCGTCGTCTGCGTGAAATCTTGCAGACTCAGGGCCTCAACATTGAAGCACTGTTTCGTGAATAAATAACATCTGTGTGTAAAAAAAGCGGTGGTGTAAACCACCGCTTTTTTATTGCTTGTTGTTTTTCCCTCCTCACTATCGACATCCTCTCGCATTATTTTTGGTACTAATCAAGCCCCCAACCTCGTCCGCATGTTCACAAATTGGCGGATTATCCCTGGTAACCTTTATCTCCTTGCCAGCGTTTCTATTACGTTGTCAATGACGGAAAAGTTTTCTGCCTGTCTCTGTGACATTTTCGTCCCTGACTTAGCAATCATTTCACCTGCTAAAAATAACAACGAATATGGAGATCTAAGCATGGAACTGAGAACGTTAATTGATCCCGCTTATTATGGGAGGTCATCATGATGGCGCAAACGCCACCCGCATCGCAGCAAGTTTCCCGTATGGTTTTAGGTATGCCGATCGCATTGATTTGGGGATATATTGCGATGGCGATTTTTATGACGGGGGACGGTATTGAATTAGCCTATTTATCCCGCCATTTGGTCGACGCGGGTTATACGGAAAAACAAGTTTCACTGGTCTTCACGCTTTATGCCTTCTGTGCCGCAGTGTCGAGTTGGCTTTCTGGTGGCATCAGTGAAATTTACGGCCCAAAGAGAGTGATGTTGACAGGTGTCGTCTGGTGGATGGTACTGCATACCGTATTTGTCACATTGGGTATCGCAGAGAACAATTACAGCATGATCCTGTTCAGCTATAGCCTGCGTGGATTTGCCTACCCGCTATTTTTCTACGGTTTCTATGTATTAGTTGTTCAGCGCACCCCGGAGAATCGCCTTGCTTCGGCTACCGGGTGGATATGGTCGATGTTTACTATTGGCTATGGCATCGTCGCAACCTTTCTCTCCGGGATTACCGTCCCTCACTTTGGTTTCATCACAACACTGTGGCTCTCGTTAGGCTTTGCGGCAGTGGGAGGCGTCATTACGTTATTTGCCGTTAAGAGCAGCGTAAGAGAGGGAGGTGTTAAACGTGCCAGCCGGTCAGAGAAATTACGCGAAGTGTCACGCGGTATTACCTTGATCTTCGAAGATCGCAGCATGTTTCTCGCACTCATTATTCGTATCCTCTGTAACTTATCGCTGTTTGGATTACCGGTATTCATGCCTATTTTCTTCACCCGTGAACTGGGCTATTCCACCGAGCAGTGGGCTACGATTTGGGGCGTATTCTTTTTGGTGCAACCTTTCACTAACGTCATTTGGGGCATTATTGGCGACCGTATTGGATGGTTATTCCAGATGCGCTGGTTTGGCTTCTTTGGTTGCACCTTGACCACATCGGCATTCTATTTTCTGCCATCAATGTTTCCTGGAAATATGGTGATTGCCGTGGTTTGCTCGCTGCTCCTGGCTTTGACCTTAACCTCATTCGTTCCTATGGGGGCGATTTTTCCCATGCTGGCACCTCAGCATAAAGGCGCGGCAGTATCGGTACAAAACCTCGGGGGTGGTATTGGCAACCTGATCGGCCCAGCGGTTGCAGCCCTGCTGTTCAGTCTGTCCCTCGATATCAAACATGTGATTGTGACCTTTTCACTGTTGTATTTGACGGGCGGAATACTGACCTTCTTCATCCGTAATCCACAACCTGCGCGCCATGATAATGAGCCTGCGCAGTTGGAACCGTCTTTAACGACTAAGGGGACATCATGAGTCATTCATTTTCGTTGCATCAACAGGTTGCCATTGTTACTGGCGCAGCTTCAGGGATTGGCTTGGCGATTGCTCAGCAACTCGTTGCGGCAGGGGCAAAAGTGGCCATGGTTGATCGTGACAGCACCGTAATCGAAAAAGCACATCAAATGGGGAATGATTCCCGAGGCTATATATTTGATTTGATGCTGGTCGATAAGCTTGAAGAGTTAATTAAACAGATCCATGGTGATTTTGGGCAAATTGATATTTTAATCAACAATGCAGGTATAGGGATTCTGGAACCCGTTGGTGAGGTTAAGGTAGAGAGTTGGAATGCCACGATGTTGATTAATCTCACTGCACCGTTCTTCCTCGCGCAACACTGTTCACTTTTAATGCAGCAACGCCGCTATGGCCGAATTATTAATATTGCTTCGCAGGCGAGCGTGATTGCGTTGCAGGATCATGCAGCATATTGCACCAGCAAAGCCGGTGTGGTCTCTTTCACTAAAGTGATTGCTGCAGAAATGGGGCCATTCGGTATTACCTGTAATGCAATTTCACCTACTGTAGTCGAAACGGAACTGGGTAAACGCTACTGGCATGGCGAACGAGCGGAACAAATGAAAAATAAAATTCCGGTGCGCCGCTTTGCTTCTACAGAAGAGATTGCCGGTGCCGTGCTTTATCTCAGTAGCCATACTGCGGGAATCATCAATGGTGAGAATTTGGTGGTAGATGGAGGATACAGCGTCATCTGACCACTCTCGCTTCGTCATTATTGTGATTGTGGTTACCACAAGTTCACAAGTCAGAAAGGGTGCCCCCGTAGAGGAATTTCACTACGGGGGCGGTTCATGCCAGAGGCGGTTGATTACACTAAGGTCTTCAAACGGTAAATCCACTCCAGCGCCTGTTTTGGCGTAAGGCTATCGGGATCCAGTGCTTCGAGTGCATCCACCGCAGGTGATGTCTCGGCGACCAGCAACTGCATCTGCGACCCTTCCACCGTGGAAGCTGCCGAGTTACCAGACAACGCCTCCAGCTCTTTCAGTTTGTTACGCGCACGTTTAATCACGTCCTTTGGCACACCGGCCAATGCAGCAACGGCCAAACCGTAACTTTTACTGGCAGCACCATCCTGCACGCTGTGCATAAAGGCAATGGTATCGCCGTGCTCCACCGCATCCAGATGGACGTTGACCACGCCTTCCATTTTCTCCGGTAACGTGGTGAGTTCGAAGTAGTGCGTGGCGAACAGCGTCATCGCTTTGATGCGATTCGCCAGGCTTTCCGCACAGGCCCACGCTAGCGAGAGGCCATCGTAAGTCGAGGTGCCGCGTCCAATCTCGTCCATCAACACCAGACTGTTTTCTGTGGCGTTATGCAAGATATTGGCGGTTTCTGTCATCTCTACCATAAAGGTGGAGCGTCCAGAAGCCAGATCATCGGCAGCACCGACGCGGGTGAAGATACGGTCAATCGGGCCAATCACGGTTTCTTCAGCAGGCACATAGCTGCCAATCCACGCCATCAGGGCGATCAAGGCGGTTTGACGCATATAGGTACTTTTACCGCCCATATTCGGGCCGGTAATGATCAACATGCGTCGCTGGGCTGACAATGACAATGGGTTGGCGATGAATGGCTCTTTGAGCACTTGTTCTACCACCGGATGACGTCCAGCGGTAATACGAATGCCAGCTTTTTCCTGCAACACCGGGCGGCAGTAGTTGAGTGTCCATGCGCGTTCTGCCAGATTCGCCAACACATCCAACTCTGCCAACGCTGCTGCGCTGAGTTGCAGTGCTTCCAGATGCGGCATTAAGCGGTCCAGTAATTCCTCATAAAGCCCTTTTTCCAGCGCCAGCGCTTTTCCTTTTGAAGTGAGGACTTTGTCTTCATACTCTTTCAGTTCAGGAATGATGTAACGCTCGGCATTTTTCAATGTCTGGCGGCGCACATAGTGAATCGGTACCTGGTGACTTTGACCGCGGCTGACCTGGATGTAATAGCCATGAATGGCATTGAAGCCGACTTTCAGCGTATCCAGCCCTAGTTTTTCACGTTCCCGAATCTCAAGACGATCAAGATAATCGGTGGCACCATCCGCCAGCGCACGCCACTCATCCAGCTCGGCATTGTAACCGGGCGCGATTACGCCACCGTCACGCACCAGCACTGGTGGTGATTCAATCACAGCCTGTTCGAGCAATTCGCGAAGCTCAGCAAAATCTCCCATCTGATTACGCAGCGTCGCGAGTTGCGTCGATTCAACGCCCTCAAGCTGCTGGTTGAGTTCCGGAAGTTGCTGGAATGCATGGCGCATGCGGGCCAAATCACGTGGACGGGCGGTACGAAGTGCCAGACGCGCCAGAATTCGCTCCAGGTCACCCACCTGACGCAACACCGGCTGCAGTTCCTGGCTCAGTGATTGCAGTTCTGCGATCGACTCCTGACGGCGGCTAATCGTGGTGACATCCCGTAGCGGCATGTGCAGCCAGCGCTTCAGCATACGGCTGCCCATGGGGGTAACGGTTTTATCTAACACTGCCGCCAGCGTATTTTCGATGCCGCCCGCCAGGTTCTGGGTGATCTCCAGATTGCGACGCGTGGCGGCATCCATGATCACGCTATCCTGCTGGCGTTCCATACTGGCCGAGCGGATGTGTGGCAAAGCCGTGCGCTGGGTGTCTTTGACATACTGCAGCAAACAGCCCGCTGCACGTAGTGCTAAATGCGCCTGTTCAACACCAAAACCGCTGAGATCGCGCGTACCAAATTGCAGATTCAACTGCTGACGAGCGGTATCAATCTCATATTCCCACAGAGGACGACGGCGCAGGCCACGACGCTGATCAATCAGCATCATGGCCTGGAAATCTTCAGGGTAGAGCAGTTCGGCCGGATTGGTACGCTGCAGTTCAGCGGCCATGGTCTCCTGATCGGCGGGTTCACTCAGGCGAAAACGCCCTGAGCTAATATCCAGCGTGGCATAGCCGAAACCGCGTGGGCTCTGGAAGATGGCTGCCAACAGATTGTCCTGGCGCTCCTGCAACAACGCTTCATCACTGATGGTGCCTGGCGTGACAATACGTACCACTTTACGCTCAACCGGGCCTTTGCTCAGTGCCGGATCGCCAATCTGCTCACAAATCGCCACGGATTCACCGAGTTGTACCAGTTTTGCCAGATAACCTTCGACAGCATGGTAGGGCACGCCGGCCATGGGGATAGGTTCACCCGCTGATGCACCGCGTTTAGTGAGTGAGATCTCCAGTAGCTGCGATGCGCGTTTGGCATCGTCATAGAACAGCTCGTAGAAATCGCCCATCCGATAGAACAGCAGGATCTCAGGATGGTCGGCCTTCAGGCGCAGATATTGCTGCATCATGGGCGTGTGGCCAGTAAAGTCCATTTGCGCTGCTCCTTTCATCTCGTTTTCACTCAAAATTAACTCTTTTGATGTTGGCAGCTGAGTCATGTCAGCCAGGGTAACGCGTTGTCCGGTGGGCGGACAACCAAAGCGCAGATACTAGCATTTTTGCCCGGTCGCCTTCATCAGCAAGCAACGGTTTCTGGCTGCCGACCTTAACAAATTGCGCTAAGGGATAAAAAGCAAAATCGGGAGATAAAGCGAAAGTGCAGAGCGGTTTCGCAAATTTACGTTGCAACCCACTGAAATGGGCGGAAAGCAGCGTAAATTTAAGATATTGCTCTGTATCCCACATGGCTGAACGATTACCATGTGGGCTTCCGGTTTCATCTGGCTTATGGATATCTAATGCGTTTTAAGGTTGCTTTTCTTCCGCTTATTGCCTTGCTTGCTGCCTGTAGTAGTAAGCCTGCACCCCAGCAGCAATCCGCCGTTGTGCCTGCACCAAAAGGTGGTTTTTTACTGGAACCTTCACACGCCGTTCAGCCGATGTTTGGCGATTTCGCTGGCAATCCGGCGGCTGAGCAGTTTATTGATCAAATGGTGGCAAAACACGGTTTCAACCGTGACCAGTTGCATGCCGTGATTGGCCAGGCGAAGCGTCTCGACTATGTGCTGCGCCTGATGGACCAACAGGCACCGAGCTATACGCCACCGACCGGGCCAAACGGCGCCTGGATCCGTTATCGCAACAAATTCATCACGCCGGATAATGTGCAGAATGGTGTGGCGTTCTGGAATCAATATCAGGACGCATTGCAGCGTGCGCAGCAGGTTTATGGCGTGCCACCTGAAATCATCGTAGGGATCATTGGGGTCGAAACGCGTTGGGGCCGGGTGATGGGTAAAACGCGTTTGCTGGATGCGCTGGCCACCTTATCCTTTAGCTATCCTCGCCGCGCGGCCTATTTCAGTAGCGAGCTGGAAACCTTCCTGCTGATGGCGCGCACGGAGCAGGATGATCCGCTGGATCTGCGTGGCTCATTTGCCGGTGCAATGGGGTATGGCCAATTTATGCCGTCTTCCTATAAACAGTATGCGGTCGACTTCAATGGTGATGGTCACATTAATCTGTGGGACCCGGTGGATGCCATCGGCAGCGTTGCGAACTACTTCAAAGAGCACGGTTGGCGTGCCGGTCAGAATGTTGCTGTTCCGGCCAGTGGCCAGGCACCTGCGTTGGAAAATGGCTTCAAAACCCTTTATCCGGTGAACACATTGATGGCAAGCGGCCTGACACCGCAGGGATCGCTGGATGGCAATAATCAGGCCAGTCTGCTGCGCCTCGATCTCGGCACCAGCTATCAATACTGGTACGGTCTGCCAAACTTCTATGTCATTACGCGTTACAACCACAGTACGCACTATGCAATGGCCGTATGGCAACTGGGCGAAGCGGTAGCAAAAGCGCGGCAAGGCAATATGTTTTAATACTGTCCTTGTAAAGTGTAAGGGTATAAGATGGCGCCCCTTTTGCGGTGCCATCTTCACTGCATGCTTATTTCCAAGGAACAATTATGACGACTTTACCCGCCTGCCCAGCGTGTCAGGCTGATTATACCTGGCAAGACGGTGACAACCTGAACTGTCCATCCTGTGGCCATATCTGGTCCATGTCCTCTGATGCTGCCGGGGAAGACTTGGTGGTGCGCGATGCCAATGGCAATCTACTGGCTGATGGCGACAGTGTGACCGTGGTAAAAGATCTCAAAGTGAAAGGCAGTTCTTCAACGCTGAAGATTGGCACCAAAGTCAAAAGCATTCGCCTCGTCGAGGGCGACCACAACATCGATTGCAAGATTGATGGTTTTGGTCCAATGAAGCTCAAATCAGAATTCGTGAAAAAGAATTGATGGCAGGACGGCGGATGGCCGTCCTGTGCAGCCCTCACATCAGTAAACGATCGATAGCTTCACATTGCTCCGCTGTCAGTTCACCGCCAAAATTGCGTGAGTGACTGCTCATTGAATCAAACTTGCGGGCGACTGCGGTTTTAATGGTGGTCACGAAGTCATCGCCAATGGTGTAAATCGCCATCAGTTCTCCGATACGTTGCTGGATCTGCGTCAGTTTATTTAACTCCCCCGCGCGCCAGGCTTGCATCGCCTCAGCAAATAACTCCGGCACGATATTGTTCAGCCCGGAGATCACACCTGCGCCGCCTGCCAGCAGATTAGGCAGCAAATATTCGTCATAACCCGACAGTACGGTGAAATCACTGCGCACCTTTTTAGTTTCTTCAATTAATGCCCGGTTATGAGACAAGCAATCCACAGTGTCTTTAATACCGATAAACTGCGGCAACTCTGAGGCTAACTCAGTGACTAACGCCGGTGTCAGATCACAACCGGTTCGGGCTGGGAAATTATAGGCAAACCACTTGCCACCCAACTGTTTATCAAGTGTTTTAAAGTAACTCAGCAGCTGTTTTGGTGTCTGGCCATAATAGTAGGGCGGCAATACCATCACGGCATCATAGCCGTTTTGCCAGGCTGCCTCGGCCAGTTGCAACATATCAGGAATGCAGGTACTGGAGACATTCGCCACCATGCTCAGTGGAGACAGTGATCGAGCCTCGCGAATCAGCTGGAGCCTTTCCTGTTGGGTCAGTGAAGCAAATTCACCGATGCTGCCCATCAGCAACAGGGTGTCAATTCCCGATGTGCTCAGACGCGCGAAGTGGCGGCCTAACGCATCAATATCCAGTTTATTGTGTTGATCAAAAGGGGTCACCGACGGACACCAGACGCCCGCGAGTTCAGGTTGTGCAGCCATGGCGCTCTCCTTTAATTAAAAATGAAACATTGTTTTAACTTAGGGGTCCTGAACTATTTGCACCAGTGCTAAAACGTAAAAAGGTGAGACATCGCACTTTTCTCTTCGTGTTCTCAAAGGAAATAAAGCTAGTGTGAGGCACTTCAGCCTGACAGGAGTGTTGACATGCAAGACTGGAATCCACAGCTGTACCGCCAATTTGAATCGGAGCGCACGCGTCCCGCGCGTGAACTGTTAGACCGTATCCCTGATATTCACGTGCATTATGCCACCGACCTCGGTTGTGGCCCCGGCAATAGCACTGAACTGCTGGCGCAGAAATGGCCGGATGCGCAGATCACGGGCATCGATAGTTCCGCTGCAATGCTGGAACAGGCGCAGGCGCGTCTCCCCTCCAGCACTTTTTTGCAGGCGGATATTCGCACCTGGGAGGCCGCACAGCCTCAGCAAGTCATTTATGCCAATGCTTCTCTACAATGGCTGACTGACCATCAGACGCTACTGCCGCACCTGGTTAATCAACTGGATGTGGGCGGAGCATTAGCCGTACAGATGCCAGACAACCTGGAAGAGCCGTCGCACCGCTTTATGCGTGAGGTTGCCGCCCGCGAACGCTGGCAGGATCTCATTTCTCCTCAGGCGGCAGATCGGAAACGCCTGTTGTCGACCGAAAACTACTTTGATTTGCTGGGCGATGCAGGTTGCCGGGTGGATATCTGGCGCACGACGTATTACCACCCGATGGCAGATGCGCAGGGCATTATCACCTGGCTGAAAGCGACCGGTTTGCGTCCTTTCCTCGCAGGGCTGGATGAAAAACAGCAAGCAGATTTTCTTGATGACTATCATCAAGCGTTAATTCCTGCCTATCCCGCTCGCAGTAACGGCCAGGTTTTGCTGGCGTTCCCGCGATTGTTTATGGTTGCGGTGAAAACGCGCTGAGCAAGCTGGGATCTCTGCTGTAAAATGGCGTGGTAGTGGTTGAAAAGAGCTTCCTGCCACACCATTTATTGCTAACGTGAAGCGCCATAACAGGAGAGGGCGATGAACGACCAACAGTTACAGCAGTTGAGCCAGCGCATTGGTGAACAGCTAAAAGCGCGCCAGGCAACAGTAACAGCCGCGGAATCTTGTACCGGCGGCTGGATTGCCAAAGTCTTTACTGACATTAGCGGTAGCTCAGCCTGGTTTGAGCGTGGCTTTGTGACTTACAGCAATGAAGCCAAACAACAGATGGTGGCGGTGCAAGCCATTACGCTGGCACAGTTTGGCGCGGTGAGCGAGCAAACGGTACGCGAAATGGCGCGGGGGGCCTGCAATGCGGCCGCTGCTGAATATGGCATCGCCGTCAGTGGTATTGCCGGACCAGATGGCGGCTCGGAGGAGAAGCCAGTGGGCACGGTTTGGTTTGCGATTGCAGGGCCGGATGGCCGTGTAATGGCGCAGCGGCAGAACTTTTCCGGAGACCGCGATGCGGTGCGCCGTCAGTCCGTCTGCTGGGCACTGCAAACGCTGCTTGATGAATTTCTGACAAATTAAACTTGATACTGTATGGTCATACAGTATAATTACCGGCAACAGAACGAGCAGGCACACAATGATGTCGGCTTACCCAGCATGATTTAGGAGTGGAAATGGCGATTGACGAGAACAAACAGAAAGCTTTAGCAGCCGCGCTGGGCCAGATTGAGAAACAATTTGGTAAAGGCTCGATCATGCGCCTGGGTGAAGACCGCTCGATGGATGTTGAAACCATCTCAACCGGTTCACTTTCACTCGATATCGCATTGGGTGCCGGCGGTTTGCCAATGGGCCGTATCGTTGAGATTTATGGACCAGAATCTTCCGGTAAAACCACGCTGACGCTGCAGGTTATTGCCGCGGCACAGCGCAAAGGTAAAACCTGTGCCTTTATTGATGCTGAGCACGCCCTTGACCCGGTGTACGCCAAGAAACTGGGCGTAGATATCGATAACCTGCTGTGTTCACAGCCGGATACCGGTGAGCAGGCACTGGAAATCTGTGATGCGCTGGCACGCTCGGGTGCAGTAGACGTCATCATTGTTGACTCCGTTGCCGCATTGACGCCAAAAGCGGAGATCGAAGGCGAAATCGGTGATTCGCACATGGGTCTGGCAGCCCGTATGATGAGCCAGGCGATGCGTAAACTGGCCGGTAACCTGAAACAATCCAATACGTTACTGATCTTCATCAACCAGATTCGTATGAAGATTGGTGTGATGTTTGGTAACCCAGAAACCACCACCGGTGGTAACGCGCTGAAATTCTATGCTTCTGTTCGTCTTGATATCCGCCGTATCGGTGCGATCAAAGAGGGCGATGAAGTGGTGGGTAGCGAAACCCGTGTGAAAGTGGTGAAGAATAAAATTGCTGCACCCTTTAAGCAGGCTGAATTCCAGATCATGTACGGCGAAGGCATCAACACCTTTGGTGAGTTGGTTGACCTTGGCGTGAAACACAAGCTGGTTGAGAAAGCCGGTGCATGGTACAGCTACAACGGTGAGAAGATTGGTCAGGGTAAAGCAAACTCGACTAACTTCCTGAAAGAGAATCCAGCGATTGCCAACGAGATCGACAAAAAGCTGCGTGATTTGCTGCTGACCGGTGCCACAGCAGACGCGGGTGCTGCGGACATCCCGGCAGGGGATTACGAAGAAGCCAGCGAAACCAACGAAGATTTCTAACATACTGACGGGAGCAACCATGCTCCCGTTTTGCTTTTCCCCGCTTGTGCTTCCCCTCGACTCCTTCTTGCTTTACCCTGCGCCACAGATAAAACAAGGTAAGACAAATGCCATCATCATCTCCTGCGGCATCTGAGCAGACATTTTCTCGTTTGCTGGATCGCGCAATGCGCATATTGGCGCAACGCGACCATAGCCGTGACGAACTGAAACGCAAGCTACAGCTCTCTTCACAACGTGCGGCTTATTTGCAACAACAGGATCACGTGCCTATCGCCGATGAGTTGCTGGAGAAAGTGCTCGATTGGTGTCAGGAGAGCGGTTGGCTCAACGACCAACGCTTTACCGAACGCTTTATTCAGAGCCGTGCCCGCAAAGGCTATGGGCCACAGCGCGTACGCATGGAACTACAGCAAAAAGGCATCAGTCGCGAGGAGATCGACCAGGCGTTATTTGATACCGAAATCGACTGGAGCCAATGTGCAGCCGATCTGGCCAAGCGTAAGTTCGGTGATCCATTGCCGCAAACCTGGGCTGAGAAGGGCAAAGTACAGCGCTTTTTGATGTCAAAAGGCTTTATGATGGAAGATATTCAGGCCGTTTTCAGAAATTTTGACAGCTGAAAGGCAATGGGATTTTACTTCCCACTGAAGAAAATTTATCTTATTCCCACTTTTTGTTCCTCAATCAGCGGTGAGCCTGCAGTTGCAGTTTGCCAGCGAAAGGGAACGTTCGTTAGCGTGATTCCAGGAATTATATGAGCAAGAGCACTGCTGAGATCCGTCAAGCGTTTCTCGACTTTTTTCATAGCAAGGGACATCAGGTTGTAGCCAGCAGCTCCCTCGTACCGAACAACGACCCGACGTTACTGTTTACTAACGCCGGGATGGTGCAGTTTAAAGACGTTTTCCTCGGTCAGGATAAGCGCGACTATGCACGCGCGACCACGTCTCAGCGTTGTGTACGTGCCGGTGGCAAGCACAATGACCTGGAGAACGTAGGCTACACTGCGCGTCACCATACCTTCTTTGAAATGTTGGGCAATTTCAGCTTTGGCGATTACTTCAAGAAAGAAGCGATTGCTTATGCCTGGGAACTGCTGACGGGTGAGCAGTGGTTCAAGCTGCCAAAAGATCGTCTGTGGGTGACCGTTTACGAAACCGACGATGAAGCCTTTGAAATCTGGGCTAACGACGTCGGCGTACCGCGCGAACGTATTATTCGCATTGGCGATAATAAAGGCAGTGCCTACGCTTCTGATAACTTCTGGCAGATGGGTGATACCGGTCCATGCGGCCCGTGCACCGAAATTTTCTACGATCATGGCGATCATATCTGGGGCGGTCCTCCGGGCAGTCCGGAAGAGGATGGCGATCGCTATATTGAGATCTGGAACATCGTCTTCATGCAGTTCAACCGTCAGGCTGACGGCACCATGCAACCCTTGCCAAAACCGTCAGTGGACACCGGCATGGGCCTGGAACGTATCGCCGCGGTACTGCAACACGTTAACTCCAACTATGAAATCGATCTGTTTGCCAAGCTGATTAAATCTGTTGCGCAGGTAACAGGTGCAACGGATCTGAACAACAAATCGCTGCGCGTTATCGCCGACCATATCCGTTCCTGTGCTTTCCTGATTGCTGATGGTGTGATCCCATCTAATGAAAACCGTGGCTACGTGTTGCGTCGCATCATTCGTCGCGCGGTGCGTCACGGCAACATGTTAGGCGCCAAAGAAGCCTTCTTCTACAAACTGGTTGCGCCACTGATTGAAGTGATGGGTGATGCAGGTGAAGACCTGAAACGCCAGCAGAAGCACGTTGAAAATGCGCTGAAAAATGAAGAAGAGCAGTTTGCTAAGACGCTGGAACGTGGTCTGGCATTGCTGGATGACGAGCTGGCCAAGCTGCAAGGCGATACGCTGGATGGCGAAACCGTGTTCCGTCTGTATGACACCTTTGGTTTCCCTGCAGACTTAACCGCTGACGTTTGCCGCGAGCGCAATCTGAAGATTGATGAAGCCGGTTTTGAAACTGCCATGGAACAGCAGCGCCAGCGTGCGCGTGAAGCCAGTGGCTTTGGTGCCGACTACAACAGCGTCATCCGTTTTGATACTGCCACCGAGTTCAAAGGCTATGATCAACTGCAGTTGGACGCGACCGTACAAGCGTTGTTCGTTGATGGCCAACAGGTTGATGAAATCACTGCGGGTCAGGATGCGGTAGTGATTCTGAACGAAACGCCATTCTATGGTGAATCCGGCGGCCAGGTGGGCGACACCGGCGTACTCGCTGGGCAGAATGCTGAATTTAGCGTTCAGGATACTCAGAAGTATGGCAAAGCCTTCGGTCATATCGGTAAGCTGAAGCAAGGTCAATTGCGTGTGGGCGATCGTGTAAACGCGCAGGTGGATGAAGAGCGTCGTGCTCGCATCATACTGAACCACTCAGCGACCCACCTGATGCATTCCGCGTTACGTGAAGTGTTAGGCGATCATGTTGGGCAGAAAGGCTCACTGAATAACGACAAATATCTGCGTTTCGATTTCTCGCATACTGAAGCGATGAAGCCTCAGCAGATTCGTGCCGTTGAGGATATTGTTAACACTCAGATTCGCCGCAACCTGCTGATTCAGACCGATGTTATGGATCTGGATGAGGCGAAAACGCGCGGTGCAACAGCGCTGTTTGGCGAGAAATATGAGCAGCGTGTTCGTGTAGTGAGCATGGGTGAATTCTCCGTCGAATTGTGTGGTGGTACACACGCGGCACGTACCGGTGATATCGGCTTGTTCCGTATCCAATCTGAGTCAGGTACCGCTGCTGGCGTTCGCCGCATCGAAGCGCTGACCGGTGAGGGTGCGATTGCACAGCTACACGCGCAGAGTGACCAGTTGTCTGATATTGCTAATGTGGTGAAAGCCAACAGCAATAATCTGAATGAAAAAGTTCGCGGTCTGGTTGATAACGTGCGTGCGCTGGAGAAAGAACTGCAACAGCTGCGCGATCAGCAAGCTGCGCAGGAAAGTGCATCACTAAGCAGCAAAGCCGTGGATGTGAAAGGGACGAAGCTGCTGGTCAGTGAGCTCAGCAATGTCGAACCGAAAATGCTGCGTATCATGATGGACGATCTGAAGAATCAGTTGGGTTCTGCCATCATTGTGCTGGCTACCGTCGCAGAAGGTAAGGTTTCGCTGATTGCTGGCGTCACAAAAGACCTGACCGATCGTGTTAAGGCGGGTGAGTTGGTGGGCGAACTGGCTGCACAGGTCGGGGGTAAAGGCGGTGGGCGTCCAGATATGGCTCAGGCTGGGGGCACCAATCCTCAGGCACTGGCTGGGGCGCTGGCTGGCGTGCCGGACTGGGTGAGTAACCGACTGTAACGAAATAAAGCGAAGCATCGTGAAGAGCGCCAGCACCCCGAGTACTGGCGCTTTTTATCGCGATGTGCACCCGTAAATGACAAAGTCCGGTTGATGTGGTGTATTTCGGCTAAACTAACTATCAGCAGAATGTATTGGCGTGGCGATGCACAATGGTGTATTTGTCATAGGCATTGTTCAGCGTTATATGATGGATATGGCCGGGAGATCGAACAGGCCCGACTCTTTTAATCTTTCAAGGAGCAAAGAATGCTTATTCTAACTCGTCGAGTTGGTGAAACCCTCATGATTGGCGATGAGGTGACTGTAACGGTGCTGGGTGTCAAAGGTAACCAGGTACGTATTGGCGTCAACGCGCCTAAAGAAGTTTCGGTGCATCGCGAAGAGATCTATCAGCGCATTCAGGCCGAAAAAACTCAGCAAACGAGTTACTAACGGATTCAGCGCCTCGCCATCGTGCGAGGCGCTACCGCTTTTCTTCACTTCAGTCTCTTTTCTCCCCCCTTTGTTCTCAATTTCTTTCTTCCCATTTTGTAAACTGCAGCGCGCTTTCGCTGTTGATTAATCACTCTTTTTGTCGGCAAAACACCCTAATTGCGCGTCATTTGTGCAATCAAACGGTTATCAAGAAAAAGTCGGGAAAAATTGTTTGACTTATAAGTGCGGGAAAGTAATATGTGCGCCACGCAGTGCCGATGAGCAGAAACAAAGTTCAAAAGCACAGGCAGTAAGAAAGCGTAAGGTGAGGTGGCCGAGAGGCTGAAGGCGCTCCCCTGCTAAGGGAGTATGCGGTCAAAAGCTGCATCCGGGGTTCGAATCCCCGCCTCACCGCCATTTCCGATGCATCCATAGCTCAGCTGGATAGAGTACTCGGCTACGAACCGAGCGGTCGGAGGTTCGAATCCTCCTGGATGCACCATTCGGAAAGATGAAGTAAGAGTGAACGAGCAGTTCCTTTCATGGTGAGTTGTTAGCACCCTGCGTTATACAAGAATTATTTCAATGCATCCATAGCTCAGCTGGATAGAGTACTCGGCTACGAACCGAGCGGTCGGAGGTTCGAATCCTCCTGGATGCACCATTC